>JAOULY010000277.1 GCA_029881775.1 Gammaproteobacteria bacterium | reverse complement strand
AAAGCGCGTTCTTTGGTCGTGCGAGCATGGGTGAAGTACGACTGGCCAGTGGTAAACCGTTGAAATTGATGGACGCCCCGACTGTGGCCGCGATTGGATACAGGGCTCTCAAGAAACGGAAAATGATTATCGTGCCCGGCTATCGAAACAAGGTGCTGGCGTTCATGAGCCGGATCGTGCCGCGTCGATTGACGATCCGGATTACACGCTGGTTTATGGAGCGCCTCTAGCAATGCAGGGTGTATTGCCGTGTTTCTGTCCTGGCTACGCTTCGAAGGCATTTCTGTCCGCAGCATGAAGTACCCTCCTTGCTTCAGTCAGGTCGATGATCTATTGTTTTCATTTACAGCTGCTTCACAGCATTAATGATGGGTCCTTTCGTCCACAACATCGACCCGATATTCGGTCAGCTCGGCAGCCTCTATCTTTGGTGGTACGGGCTGAGCTATACACTGGGTTTTCTTGCGCTGTTTCACTGGTTTCGCACTGTCCGTGAATCGATCGGGCTTGATGTGCCGCGAGTCTATGACCTGACGATCCTGATTGCCGCTGGCGTGTTGATTGGTGGTCGCGCAGTAGAAGTTGTCCTTTATGAATGGGGCTACTACGCAGAGCATCCGGCACACATACTCTGGATATGGCTGGGTGGCATGTCGACTCATGGAATACTGTTCGGCGGTATCCTCGGTAGCTGGCTGTTTTGCCGCTTGAACAGCAAGCCCTTTCTTTCACTGGCCGATGAGCTGGTTATTCCTACTGCTTTTATCATGGGCCTGGGAAGGATCGGGAATTTTATTGACGGGCAGATTGTCGGCAGTGTGACCGATGTCTGGTGGGCGGTGCAGTTTCCTGATGTGGAGGGATTCAGACATCCGGTGGTGCTTTATGATGGCTTGAAGAACCTGTTGCTGGTTCCTGCCTTGTTGCTGGTCAGGCGCATCAAGCCACCGCGCGGTGTAGTCCTGGGAGTCTTCCTGTTTGGTTATGGTTTCTTTCGCATCATTATCGATTTTTTCAGGGAGTATCGAGTCGAGTTGATGGGCCTGCCGCCGGGTCAGGAAATGAATATTGCCATGAGTCTTGCTGGCATTCTCCTGATTATATGGGTCGTGAAGAAAGACTATCCGAGAGTCAAATCACTTGCGGACGACGCTGTACTCAGCGGCTTGAACATCGACATAAGAAAGGCCACGCGCTTCAAGAGATTTATCCTGAGAGCCTTGCTGTTAATCCCCATGGTAATCCCGAGTGACTGGACACAGGACGTTAATGAGCGCTATGGAAACCGTCACGCGGGCATGGTCAAGTCAGCGTGGTATCCGGCTATCACGCGAGATCAATAGGCCGTTTCCCATTGTGCTGGATGTCCGGTCAATTGCTGTAGCCCGGATGCAACGTAGTGGAATCCGGGGAGACACTCCCGGATTACGTTTCACTCCATCCGGGCTACGGTTGGAACCGGAGATTCAGACCATGTAGGGTGCGCCGTGCGCACCATTCGCTGCTGTAAGTATCCCCCGGTGCGCACGGCGCACCCTACGCTGTTTCTAATTCCCAGTGTCCGGATTTGTCCGTCCCGGGGCGCCGGTTTCTGCACGTCCTTACACATAGGACCTGCCAATACCCAAATAATCAACGGTGCCTGACTCCGTTGACTGATTATTCCATCTTCATCCGCGTTATTGCCCGCCTCTCCAGTGCCCACTGGTGCATGGACCCGTCATAAACCCTGGCATTTTTGTTTCCCAGTAACTCGTGGAATACAAACCAGCTGCCGGATGCCCACTGACCACTGTTGCAGTAAGTGATCATGTCCGCGTCCGGATCGATACCGAGTGCGCCGGCAAGCTGCCTGATGTCGCCGGGATCGGCAAATAATACCGGGGGGCTGTTAGTGGTCAGCAATTCATTCGGAAATATTCTGGCACCCGGTATGTGACCACTCTCCCGTACATAGGGTTGTTTGAATGCGCCGAGATAAAGCCCGGGACCGCGCGTGTCAACCAGTAGAACGTCTTTGCTGGAAATCGCGTCGGCGACATCCTTGCTGTCTGCATATATCGCCTGGTTAATCGCCCTGGCGGCCCAGTTGCCGGTGACGATCCCGGGGTCCTCAAGTGTTGCCGCTCTCTCCTCCAGCAACCAGCGCGCCATTCCACCATTCAGGATGGCGACATTCCCGTGACCGAAGTATTTAATCTGCCAGTAAAGACGCGTTGCCATGGTCGCGTCACTGTTGCTCATGCCGGGATAAATGATGATGATCGCGTCGTCGTCATTCACCCCCCACGACTTCATCAGCTCCTCGAACTCCGACACCTCGGGCAGCAGGTAGCGAACACGACGTTCATCGATATCCCTGCTCGTCCTGATATCAAGGAAATCCACCAGTGCCGCGCCGGGTATATGCGCACCCAGTCTGCTTATGCGCAGATCGCCGGTGAAGCGTTTTCTCACCAGCACGGCCGGCTCTGTAAAACTCTCCAGCTCCTGCCGGATATCGAGAATTTTTACCTGCTGGATATTTTTTTCCAGCCAGTCCGTATCGACAAGCGGACCGGGCACATCCAGCGCGTGCGTGTAAGGGCTGCACATCATGACGGCAGCCGCCAGGCAACACGCAAGCATGCGCTGCAATTGTCCGCTACGCCCCATCATCACGCCGCTCTCATGAACATCGCGATTGCACACAAACATGCATGCCCAGCTTCGTTTCCAGGTCGACATCGCATTTCGACAGGAGATGGATATCCCGCCTGTCAAACGTCGATTCCGACCCGGCACTGCCACAGCATTCCCGGATTCTGGCATCCCGCCGATTGAGTAAATCAAGCAGGTCCGCCTGGTACAGCATCAGCATTGCATACAGCCACCGACCCGCCAGTGCCTCCTTGTCATCATCGAATGCCTCGCTTGCCAGCGCCCTGAACCGGGCAGTCTCGAACCACGCGCCCCCGGTAACCCAGCGGTTTACAGTGAACCAGTGCAGCGGCTGGCCATAGCCGTCAATCGCCAGCGCCGCCACATGCGCCCATTGCCGGTCACCGACATCGGTGAATATATGGAAATGACCATGCTCGTCAGGATGGGCCGCCTCGTCCGCATGACAATGGTAAAAGGCGCGCCAGCGTTCATTGGCAAACAAAAGGCCCTGGTCCGGGAACCGGGTCCCATTGGCTATCGATTCGGCGTTACCGAGCGCCAGCAGCGCGGCATTGGTTTCGCCCGCCGCCATCTCGCCCAGGCAGGACAGCAGGCGCAGAGACCAGTGGTAGGCATGCGCGTCTTTCTGCACGTTGCGAAGACTCATAAGGAACAAGGCGCCTGTCGCCGTCCCTTCGGGGCGGATTCTTCACAACCGGTCGTGGCGGCAGGCAATTCTTCCCCTTCATCAATTATGATGACGGCCGCCTGCGTGGCCACCTGGTTTTTACCTTCCGGCAGTCGCTGCCGGGTATGGTCAATCATCACTGCAATCGCAGCGGCACTGATGGCCGTACCCATGATAATCCGGCCCTGCTTGCGTTTCATAAGCTCACCTCAATGGCCGGTCGATACCGAGCCAGATTCGCATCC
>JAOULY010000276.1 GCA_029881775.1 Gammaproteobacteria bacterium | reverse complement strand
CACCTAGGTGTTAATGGCATATCCAATTCAAATTTAAACATATCAGGCAGTTACACGGAGAACACAGAAAATGGGCAAAATAATCGGAATCGACCTGGGCACGACCAACTCCTGCGTGGCAGTGATGGAAGGTGGCGAGGTTCGGGTGATCGAGAACAGTGAGGGCGATCGCACCACGCCGTCGATTGTCGGCTTCACCAGTGAGGACGAGGTACTGGTCGGCCAGGCCGCCAAGCGCCAGGCTGTCACCAATCCGACCAATACACTGTATGCGGTGAAGCGCCTGATCGGCCGCCGCTTCGAGGAAGATGTCGTGCAGCGTGACATCGGCCTGGTGCCCTACAAGATCGTCAAGGCCGACAACGGCGATGCCTGGGTCGAGGCGCAGGGCAAGAAGATGGCGCCGCCCGAGGTGTCCGCCCGCGTGCTGCAGAAAATGAAAAGCACGGCGGAAGATTACCTCGGCGAGGCCGTGACCGAGGCCGTTGTTACGGTGCCGGCCTACTTCAATGACTCGCAGCGCCAGGCGACCAAGGATGCCGGCCGTATCGCGGGTCTCGACGTCAAGCGCATTATCAACGAACCGACGGCTGCGGCCCTTGCCTACGGCATGGACAAGAAACGCGGCGATTCCAAGATCGTCGTGTACGATCTCGGTGGCGGCACCTTCGACGTGTCGATTATCGAAATCGCGGATGTCGACGGTGAACACCAGTTCGAAGTGCTGTCGACCAACGGCGACACCTTCCTCGGTGGTGAGGACTTCGACAAGCGCCTGATCGACTATCTCGCAGATGCGTTCCAGAAAGAGCAGGGCATGGACCTGCGCGGTGATCCGCTCGCCATGCAGCGCCTCAAGGAGGGTGCTGAGAAGGCCAAGATCGAACTGTCTTCCAGTCAGCAGACCGATGTGAACCTGCCGTACATCACGGCCGATGCCAGTGGTCCGAAGCACCTGACCATGAAGCTGACGCGTGCCAAGCTCGAGTCACTGGTTGAAGACCTGATCGACCGTACTATTGCACCCTGCAAAATGGCATTGAAGGATGCCGGCCTGTCCACCAGCGAAATCGACGATATCATCATGGTCGGTGGCCAGACGCGTATGCCGAAGGTGCAGGAGGCCGTGAAGGATTTCTTCGGCAAGGAGCCGCGCCGCGATGTTAACCCGGACGAGGCCGTCGCCGTCGGCGCCGCCATCCAGGGCGGTGTGCTGGGCGGTGATGTCAAGGACGTGCTGCTGCTCGATGTGACCCCGCTGTCGCTGGGTATCGAGACGCTGGGCGGCGTAATGACCAAGCTGATCGAGAAGAATACGACCATCCCGACCAAGGCGAACCAGGTGTTCTCCACGGCCGATGACAACCAGTCGGCTGTGACCGTGCACGTGCTGCAGGGCGAGCGTGACGTGGCCACGGCCAACAAGTCGCTGGGCCGTTTCGACCTCAGTGATATCCCGCCGGCCCCGCGCGGCGTGCCGCAGATCGAGGTGACGTTCGACATCGACGCCAACGGCATCCTGCACGTGTCAGCAAAGGACAAGGCCACCGGCAAGGAACAGTCGATCCAGATCAAGGCCTCCAGCGGCCTGTCGGATGACGAGATCGACCAGATGGTGAAGGACGCCGAGGCGCATGCCGAGGAAGACCGCAAGTTCCACGAACTGATCGATACCCGCAACCAGGCGGACGGCCTGATCCATGCGACCAACAAGTCGCTGAAGGATCTCGGTGACAAGGCCTCGGAAGACGAGAAGAAGGACATCGAGGCCGCCATCGAGGAACTGCAGGAGGCCATGAAGGGCGACAACAAGGCGGCCATCGAGGCGAAGACGCAGGCGCTCGGTGAGAAGTCCGGCAAGCTGGCCGAACGTGTTTACAAGGAACAGGGCGCACAGGAAGGCGCTGCAACGGCTGAAGCGGAAGCCGGCGCGGCGGACGATGATGTGGTCGATGCCGAGTTTGAAGAAGTGAAGGATGCTGACAACAAGTAGCGGCAAGTCCGGGACAGGCAGTAACTGAGTATCCGGGGCCGGCAATGCCTGCCCCGGATTTTTGCCGTTAACGGGGTGATACTGGAACAGTACGAAGGCGTAGTGGATAGAGCATATGTCAAAGCGTGATTATTACGAGGTACTGGGCGCATCCAAAAATGCCAGCGAGGCCGATCTGAAAAAGGCCTATCGCCGTGCTGCGCAGAAATACCATCCGGACCGCAACCCGGACGACAAGGTATCCGAGGAAAAATTCAAGGAGTGCAAGGAGGCCTGGGAGGTCCTGGGGGACGCACAAAAACGCGCCGCCTATGACCAGTTCGGCCATGCCGGTGTCAATCCGTCCATGGGTGGCGGCGGTTTCGGTGGCGGTGGCGCCGCCGGCTTCGGAGATATTTTCGGTGATGTCTTCGGCGACATCTTCGGTGGTGGTCGCGGTGGCGGGGGGCAACGTGTCTATCGTGGTTCCGACCTGCGCTATAACCTGGAATTGTCGCTGGAAGATGCCGTTGCCGGCACCGAGGTGAAGATTCGTGTGCCGACCCTGGTCGAGTGCAAGACCTGCTCGGGCAGTGGTGCGCGCAAGGGCAGTGAACCAACCGCCTGTACTACCTGTGGCGGCCATGGCCAGGTGCGTATGCAGCAGGGGTTCTTTTCCGTGCAGCAGACCTGTCCGCACTGCCAGGGTACCGGCAGTATCATTTCCGATCCCTGTCCGGATTGCCGTGGCAAGGGCCGGGTGCAGGAACACAAGACCCTGTCGGTAAAGGTGCCGTCGGGTGTCGATAACGGCGACCGGATTCGCCTGGCGGGTGAGGGTGAGGCCGGCGAGAGCGGCGGGCCGCCCGGTGATCTGTATGTGCAGATCCGTGTCAAGGAACACCCCATCTTCAAGCGGGAAGATAGCAATCTCTACTGTGAAGTACCGATCAGCTTTACCACGGCCGCGCTCGGTGGTGAGCTGGAAGTGCCGACACTGAATGGTCGCGTCAACCTGAAAATTCCGGCCGAAACGCAAAGCGGAAAAATGTTTCGCATGCGCGGCAAGGGCGTCAAGCCGGTGCGCGGCGGGCCGGTCGGCGACCTGATCTGTCGTGTCAGTGTCGAAACGCCGGTCAACCTGACACGCAAACAGAAGGACCTGCTGAAAGAATTCTCCGGCGAGATGGATGAAGGCGGCAGCCGCCACAGCCCGCAGGCCAGCACCTGGCTGGACGGGGTGAAGAAGTTCTTTGATAGTTTGGGCGGGTAATGCTGTCGCGCGCAGGATAATAGTGGGGTAGGAGCGCCTTGCAGGCGCGAAGGAATCTCGCGCTAAGCCGCCAGGGCGCAAAGAAAAAGAATAAATATAGCCTCAGAGAGCACAGCGGACGCAGAGATAAGCCATGCTTTTAAACTGTATTAACTCCGACCTGGGGGCTACTGCAGGTCCGGGTTCGGCCAACCCCCGTCATTATAAAAAAAACATCGTAGGGTGCGCCGTGCGCACCACGGGATACATACAGCAGCGACTGGTGCGCACGGCGCACCCTACATTTGCTGACACCGTCTGAAAAATAATCCTGCCTGTCCCTGGTGCAGTCG
>JAOULY010000275.1 GCA_029881775.1 Gammaproteobacteria bacterium | reverse complement strand
CATCATGACCGACCCGGACATGGCCGATGCCGTGTATATCGAGCCGGTGCAGTGGCAGACCGTGGCGCGCATTATCGAGGTCGAGAGGCCGGACGCGCTGTTGCCGACCATGGGCGGGCAGACGGCACTGAACTGCGCGCTCGACCTGGTGCGTGAAGGTGTGCTGGAAAAGTTCGGCGTTGAGATGATCGGCGCCAGCCGCGAGGCCATCGACATGGCCGAGGACCGGGGACTGTTCCGCCAGGCCATGACCGAGATCGGTTTGTTTACCCCGAAAGCCTACGTTGTGCACAGCATGGAAGAGGCGGAACAGGTGCCGCCTTCGCTGGGATTCCCGATTATTATCCGGCCGTCCTTTACCATGGGCGGCAGTGGTGGCGGCATTGCCTATAACAAGGAAGAGTTCGTCGCGATCTGCGGGCATGGCCTGGACCTGTCGCCGACCACCGAGGTGTTGCTGGAAGAATCCATTCTCGGCTGGAAAGAGTTCGAGATGGAGGTGGTGCGCGACCGCAACGACAACTGCATCATCGTCTGCTCGATCGAAAATCTTGATCCCATGGGTGTGCACACCGGCGATTCAATCACCGTCGCGCCGGCACAGACGCTGACGGACAAGGAATACCAGATCATGCGTAATGCATCGATTGCGGTGCTGCGCAAGATCGGTGTCGAGACCGGTGGTTCGAACGTGCAGTTTGCAATCAATCCGTCCGACGGGCGCATGGTTGTGATCGAGATGAATCCGCGGGTGTCGCGCTCCTCCGCGCTGGCCTCGAAGGCGACCGGCTTCCCGATCGCCAAGGTCGCGGCAAAACTGGCGGTCGGCTTCACGCTGGATGAGCTGAAAAATGACATTACCGGGGGCGCAACTCCGGCCTCGTTTGAACCGTCGATCGACTACGTGGTTACCAAGGTGCCGCGCTTTACTTTCGAGAAATTCCCGCAGGCCGAACGGGTGCTGGGCACGCAGATGAAGTCGGTGGGGGAGGTCATGGCCATTGGTCGCACTTTCCAGGAATCCCTGCAGAAGGCCTTGCGCGGACTGGAAACCGGCATGGACGGACTGGACGAAGCCTTCGACTTGTCGGTAGACAGCGCGGTAGCCGGGCTCAGGAAAGAACTGGGCATCGCGCGGCCGGAGCGCCTGTGGCATGTTGCGGACGGTTTCCGGGCCGGCATGACGCTGGCCGAGCTGGCCGACATTACCGCTATCGATCCGTGGTTCCTGGTCCAGATCGGCGACCTCGTCACGCATGAGGAAGCACTGCGTGGTGTGGCGCTGGACAGTATTGATGCCGACCGGATGCGTGCCCTGAAGCGCAAGGGTTTTTCAGACCGGCGCCTGGCAAAACTGTTGGCTGCAAGCGAGGATGCGGTCCGCGCGCATCGCCACGGCCTGCAGGTCCGTCCGGTGTTCAAGCGTGTTGATACCTGTGCTGCCGAGTTTGCAACCTCTACCGCCTACATGTACTCGACCTATGAGGAAGAGTGCGAGTCTGCGCCGACTCAGCGCGACAAGATCATCGTGCTGGGCGGTGGCCCGAACCGGATCGGGCAGGGTATCGAGTTCGACTACTGTTGTGTGCATGCCGCGCTGGCCTGTCGCGAGGACGGTTTCGAGACCATCATGGTCAACTGCAACCCCGAGACGGTGTCGACTGATTACGACACCTCGGACCGTCTCTATTTCGAACCGCTGACGCTGGAAGATGTACTTGAAATTATCCATGTCGAGCAGCCGAAAGGCGTTATCGTGCAATACGGCGGGCAGACACCGCTGAAATTGTCGCGTGGGCTGGAGGCGAACGGCGTACCCGTTATCGGCACCTCTGCCGATGCCATCGATCATGCGGAAGACCGTGAACGTTTCCAGCAGATGGTTGTGAAGCTCGGCCTGTTGCAGCCGCCCAACCGGATTGCCTCCACCACCGACCAGGCGCTGGCCATGGCTGCGGAAGTGGGTTACCCGCTGGTTGTGCGGCCGTCTTACGTGCTGGGCGGCCGGGCGATGGAAATTGTCTATTCCGAGGAAGACCTCGAGCGCTACATGCGTGAGGCCGTGCAGGTTTCCAATGACTCGCCGGTGTTGCTGGATCACTTTCTCGATGATGCCGTCGAAGTCGATGTCGATGCGATCTTCGATGGCGAGGACGTGCTGATCGGCGGCATCATGGAGCATATCGAGCAGGCCGGTGTGCATTCCGGTGACTCGGCCTGTTCGTTGCCGCCCTATACGCTGAGCGAATCCCTGCAGCAACGCATGTGTGAGCAGGTTGCGAGCATGGCAAAAGAGCTGCGCGTGTGCGGCCTGATGAATACACAGTTCGCCATCAAGGGCGATGACATTTACCTGATCGAGGTCAACCCGCGCGCTTCACGTACCGTGCCGTTTGTATCCAAGGCGACCATGCGTCCGCTGGCGAAGATTGCCGCGCGCGTCATGACCGGCAAGTCGCTGCGTGAGCAGGGCTATACCGACATGGCACGGCCGGCGTATTTCTCCGTCAAGGAAGCGGTTTTCCCGTTCATCAAGTTCCCGGGCGTGGACCCGTTGCTGGGCCCGGAGATGAAATCCACCGGTGAAGTCATGGGCATCGGCCGCACCTTCGGCGAAGCGTTCGCCAAGGCGCAGCTGGGTGCAGGCAACGCGGTGCCGGCCGGTGGCACGGCATTCCTCAGTGTGCGCAAGACAGATCGCGCGGGTTCGGTCGAACTGGCACGCGACCTGGTTGCGAAGGGCTTCCGGCTGGTGGCGACACGCGGTACGGCTACCAGTATCAAGGCCGAGGATATCGAATGTGAGGTGGTCAACAAGGTTATGGAAGGCCGCCCGCATATTGTTGATATGATTAAAAACGGGCAGATTGACCTGATCGTCAACACCACCGAGGGAAAGCAGGCGATTGCAGATTCCTATACCATTCGCAGGAGTGCGTTGCAGCACAAGGTGTCTTACAGTACAACGCTTGCCGGCGCGCGCGCGACATGCATGGCGCTGGAGCACCTGGATACAGGTAATGTAATCAGTCTGCAGGATTTGCACGAGGAACATGCCGGATGAGTGACAAGGTACCGATTACTGCGCGTGGTGCTGAAAAACTGCGCGAAGAGCTGACGCGTTTGAAGACGGTTGATCGCCCGCGCATTATTGCGGCAATCGCCGAGGCGCGTGCGCATGGCGATCTTAAAGAGAATGCCGAATACCACGCTGCGCGAGAGCAGCAGAGTTTTGCCGAAGGTCGCATCAAGGAGATCGAAGGCAAGCTGAGCCATGCGCACATCGTTGATGTGACGATGGTCGAGGCGAAGGGCAAGGTTGTTTTTGGCGCAACTGTCGAGCTGATCGATATCGACAGTGATGAAACCATCGTTTACCAGATCGTCGGTGAGGACGAGGCCGATATTAAAGTCGGCATGATATCCATCAACTCGCCGATTGCACGTGCGCTGATTACCCGGGTTGAAGGTGACGAGGTCACGGTGATCGTGCCTGGCGGAGAACGTTGCCTGGAAATTGTCGAGGTCAGGTATATCTAGAAGCGCCGTTGACATGGCTGTAGTGCGCAACCCGGTGTCACTGCT
>JAOULY010000024.1 GCA_029881775.1 Gammaproteobacteria bacterium | reverse complement strand
GAAGGGCCTGGTAAGGCTGTCCAGGAAGTTTATCGAACTGGCGGATGTGTCTGCGCTTGACGACCGGGCCAGCAGTGTCCGTAATTAATACATGTGCCATGGCAGATGTTGTCATCGTTTGTTAGCCGGTATGTCGAATAATGTACGCAATGATGCCGGCGTACATGATTGTCCGCTTGCAGCTTTACCGCGCAGGTTGACGCATGGTTTGTGGATTATCTTTCTGACAAGATTTCGCGCCAGCATCTCAACAACATCACTGGCAGGCTTTCCGTTTCTCAGTTGCCGGCGCGCCTTCTCGAGTTCATCCCTGCCATGGGCCTGCGCAAATTCCTGATAGATGCGCAGGGTATGGATTGCATCCGGCATATAAACAGTACCTTCACAAGGATCAGGCTGAACCGTACTGTTTTTTGAGACTGGATTCTGCGCTGACAGGCGGCGTGACTTCCAGCAGCTTTCAGGCTTCATTGTTTACTCCTCCTGTGTCATCCACCAGTCAGGCCCTGCTGCATCGGCAGGCCTGAAACGGAAATAATATCCGGGTAGTGTGAGCTGGCGCGGGGGCTGTCCATCTATCAAGCGCCTGTTCATGATGCGCAGGTACTGAATTGCGCTGGTGAGCATGGTTATCGGCAACTTGTCTTCCCATGATGGCATGGCGCCCTTGCCGCGCAGAACACTTTGCAACAGTTCGGTATCGCTTTTTTGCAGGCGGTCGCCCATTGAGAAAGACGGCGCTGACCGGTAAGCGGCAAATCCATCGAACCCGTGGCAGCCGGCGCAATATGTGAGGAACACACTTGCGCCGTCCGGTACGCCAGTATTCGCCCGGTCTATGCTGTCGCCGGCCACTGCCGCGTTGCCGGCGAGCAGAATTGCGAAAACGGTAAGTTGTATTGTTATCTTGTTTATTCCCGTTAACATTTGTCATGTTGTGTTCAGTCAGTCAGGGCCGGCCAGGAATAGTCCGGGACTTATCCATAACGATGTAAATATCAGGACTGGACAGGTATTGCATGTGACATAGTCACATAAGGTTACGAATCTTCTGATGCTGGTTCGAATATAAGCATGAGCCGGTGTTTTCCGTCATGACCGTCATCAGCCACAGTTTACTGTGTACAAAACAGAGTGCACGCATGGCGGTGTAAGGTCTTATCATTTATGGCGTGTCGGAAAGGGTGTTTGCACAAACACGGGTAGAGGGAACCAGCTCCTGCGAAATAAAGGGTAGTTAGCGTGACAAAATCACTGAAAATATCACTATAGAATTATATGCTAACAAAGAAATTCAAGCGGTGCCGTCAGGCTTGCAATGACTGTGTGCCTGTACCGGAAAAACTGGAAACCTACACAACCATCGAGGTGAGTGCCATGAAGAACATGTACATTGCAGTAATTGCAGGAACGCTGGCCGCCATGAGTTCAGCCATGCAGGCGCAGGCGGGTGGTGCGGAGATTTACAACGCCAAATGCATGGCATGCCACGCCTCGGGTGCGGCGGGGGCACCCAAGGTGGGTGATACGGCTGCCTGGGCACCGCGTATTGCAACGGGTATGGATGCGCTGGTGGCAAGTGTCACCAATGGCAAGGGTGGCATGCCGCCGAAAGGCGCCTGTGCAGACTGCTCAGCGGATGATATTGCCGCCGCTGTTGAGCACATGGTTGGCAACAGCAAGTAATCATCCGTAAGAAGCGGGGCTACCGTTCGGTGGCCCCGTGTTGCGGTTGCAGGAAGGCTAGCCTGATGTAATCGAGAATGTCGCCGATCTGGTCATTGTCGAGGACATGCCTCCATGCAGGCATCGATGTACCGTCGATGCCATCCATTATGACTGCCTTCAAACGGCTGTTGTCCAGTACAGCAATCTGTTCGCCGGTCAGGTCACGCGGGCGGGGCTCCAGAAAACTACCGATCCAGTTCCGCGCAGTACCATCGGCGGCATGACAGAATGCACAATTATCCTGGTAGAGCTGTGCACCACGTTGCTGGGCTGCAGTCATTGTTCCTGTTTCAGGCGGCTGGTCGTGGAGGGCGTAAGGGGAGGCGCCACTGATTACATCCACCGGTGTAGTATGCGAATAGTGTTTGCGCGGGAACGAGAGTGCGCGTAATTCCCATACAGGTCCCTCGTTATTGACCCTGGCACGATCGTGACAGCTGATGCAGGCTTGCATGAACATCTGCTTGCCGTTTCGCTGTTGCGGGGTTAATTGCTCCCATGCTGTGTCCAGTGCGACTTCGCCACTGGCGAACGGGAAGGCATCACGGTAACGGTCATGATTGTCCCAGCCATTCTCAGGCGTATGGTAGCGCAGCAATGGTTTGCTGCCGGACATGAAGTCAGTCCGGATGTAATCAACAACAGCCTTGATTTCATCCCCGGAGAGGACACTGGAGAAGGCCGTCATGGCAGTGCCGCTGCGGCCATTGCTGACAGCCTCGATCATGCGATCGCGTGACAGGCTTTGCGGGTCGCTGGTGGAGAAATTGCGCGGTTGTGGATCAAGCCAGGTGCTGGCGAGCGTGCGGGCATCGCCGGCGTATCCGTGACACTGGTAACAATAGAACTCGTAGATTTTCTTCCCGCTTGTCGTGTTTGCGGCAGCAGTAAGTTGCATCTGCCTGTTATCCGCACCTGCTGCCGCAACAGGCAGGCTGAGAGTGAGCAGCAGCAGGCTGCTAACCATGATCATGGCGCGTACCGTAAACATGGTCGAGGACATGGACTGTATGCAGGCTCGCAGGGTGAAGCGCTTACGGGATACAGGCGTATCTATTTCAACGCGGCAATGCGGGCAACGCCGCCGAAGCTGCCTATCCATGCGCCGCCGTCTTTCGCGCTGGCCATGGAAAAAACGATGTCCGAGAACAGGCCGTCAGCTATTGTATAGATGTCGAATCCGGATTCATTGCGAATCGCCAGGCCCTTGCTCGTGCCTATCCAGATGCGGCCATCAGGGTCCCGGTGTAACGCGAAGACATGGTTTGCGGGCAAGCCGTCTGCCACCGTGTAATTCGTCCAGCGTTTGCCATCGAAATGCGCAAGCCCGCCACCCCAGGTGCCTGCCCAGACCGAGCCGTCATCATCCAGTGCCAGCGAGACGATGTAGTTGGGATTATAGGCAACATCCACTTTCTCCAGTCCCATCTCGGTTTTCTGTCGTGAATGATGTTTTGAATACTGCGCCGGGTCGTTGCTGAATTGTAACTGGCTCTTGACCAGTTCATACGGCGCACCCAGGCCGTTGTCGTGATTCCAGTTACTCCACTTGCCATCTATAAATCTCGCCAGTCCGCCCTCGGTTGCCATCCAGATCTCGCCGTCCTTGCCGGCTGCGAGGCCATAGACCCAGTCATTCGGTAGTCCGCCTCCGGTGTTCTCGACGGTAAACAGGTCCCACTTGCTGCGATCGTCCAGGTCGCCGCCACGAATTCGATTCGCACCGGACCAGGTGGCGATCCAGATGTCACCATTCGGCATTTCCAGTGCATCGTAGACAAATGCATCACCAAGACCTTGCGGAATGTTATAGATGTCCCACTTGTCGCCCGGTTCATCATAGATGGCAAGGCCGCCGCCATAGGTGCCCAGTGCAATACGGTCCTGCAGTTTGCCGATGTAGAAGATGCCGTTGGCCAGCAGGCCGCTGCGGATATCAAACAGCCGGTAATCATCCGATGCCAGGTGGTAACGAATGGCGCCGCCTGATGTGCCGACCCACATGTAGTCGCCATCCGCCATGAGGCGTTTGACATTGCGCTGGCCAACGCGGAAATGGGTGAACTTGGCATCGGGGTCGACGATCTGGTCGAGGTGGGCCTGGCCGGACTGTGGCGGTAACGTGGTCGGCGTTGACGTGGAGTTCGCCGTATCACCATCAAGGCCATGAAAGGGTGCATGGGGCATGGCCGGTTCTGTGGCCGGGATATCAACCGCATCGGCCGCGACCACTTTTTGCGGGGATGACGGTTCCTGCTGGATACCTGCATAGTAGCCTGCTGCTACGGCAATGCCGGCGATGGCTGTGGTTGTTATTAGTGATTTGAAAGTAATCATTACCCGGTTCTCCGTGAATTATTCTGTTAGCGGTTGCCGATACGGGTCACGCCCCGCCGGGTTCCTGCCCAGATATCACCATTGGCAGTTGTTACGATGGTATAGACGTTGTCATCCAGCAGGCCGTTGCTTTTGTCATAGGTTAACCACGTGTTGCCATCATGGCGTGTCAGTCCGTGGTCGGTGCCGAACCAGTAGGCGCCGTCTTGCCCGATAGCAATGCTGTACACGATATTGCCGGCCAGGCCATCCCGGCTTGTATAGTTTTGCCACTGCTTCCCGTCATAAACACCAACGCCACCGCCCCAGGTGCCGGCCCACACCCGGTCGCTATCGTCGACTACCAGTGAGAATACGTAATTGGGATTATAGGTTTCCTTGCCTTGCATCAGTACGCCCAGGTCGTGGCGGGAACGGGTCCCCAGTCCGGTGTTGTCACTCGGTGGATGATCAGCCGTGTTGACGGCGCCAAGGCCATCCTCATGCGTCCAGTGCTGCCACTCATTGTTATCGTAGCGGGAGATGCCACCCTCGGTGCCGAACCAGACGCGGTCCTGTGAATCGATGTCGATGGCATAAACCCACTCATTCACAAGTTCGCTGACGTAGGTCCTGAATTCCATGGTGTCCAGGTCAACACTGTTGACGCCGGCCCAGGTGCCGATCCAGAGCGGACCGTTTTTCTGCTCGGCAAATGAATAGACCCAGTAATCCGCCAGGCCATGCATGGGAAAGTACACATCCCACTCGCCATCGCGATAGCGGGATGTGCCGCCGGCATTGGTACCGAACCACTTGTTTTTCCGGCTGTCGATGAAGATGGCAAAAACATACTCATTGGCGAGTCCGTCCTTGCGCGTGAAGGTATTGCGTAGCGCGTGGTTGTCAAGGTCGATTTCAAGGACGCCTGTCGAGGTGCCGACCCAGAGTGCCGATGTCTCCGTATCGATTGCCAGCGAACGGACGTAGACGTCTTCCCCGACCTGGAAATTGTCGAGTACAACCGGAAGTGAGCGCTGCGGGCTGCTACCAGCAGTATCTGTCGTATTCGCAGTGACTGCAGTTACCTGTTCTGTCGGTGGTTCACTGTGGTCGGAACAGGCAGACGCGCCCAGCAGCAGTGCAGCAACCAGCGTGCGGCAGGGTATTTTGCATGAATTCATTTAAAAGAAAGTTCTCAGGTAGGTGATGACATCAAGTATCTCGTCAGTATCGAGGACGCCCTGGAAAGCCGGCATGGCGTTTTTGCCTGATTCGATCCGGTTATAAAGGGCGAGGTCCGGCTGCAGCAGGCCCTGTCCGCGTGTGAAATTGGGCGTTCCGGGAATCGAGCCCTGGCCGTTGCTGCCGTGACAGACCTCGCAATAGGTCTGGTAGGTGTCTTTTCCCTTGAATACGTCTGCCGCGTATGTGGTCGGTGCAATGCACGGGCACGCTAACAGGACGAGGCCGGCAAGGTGCCGGGCGGTTTGCGCAATATTTATACAAGGACGCTTCATTGGTTATTTCACGGACCCGGTTTCCGGTTGGTTCCCGGACAGCCGCATTTCCAGTAAGCCGGCCTGTTCCCTGTCAATGCGCAGTCCAAGCTCGCCCTGGCGCAAAGCTTGTGCCAGGCGTCGTGTTGACCAGACATCGTTTGCAGCTATACCCGCGTTGAGCCAGGTTATGGCCTGTGCATAGTTTACTTCGAAGCCCAGTCCGCCTGATTCATATGCCAGCGCCAGTACGCGGATCGCAGGCGTGTGTCCCTGCTGAGCCGCCAGTGTGTACCAGCGGGCCGCTTCCTGCAGATTCTGTTCGGTTCCTTCGCCGGCAGCGTACATCTGCGCAAGTCCGGCCATGCCTTCGACATCACCTGCATTGGCAGCCTGCAGATACCATGCAACAGCCGCTTCATTTTCTTCGGAATTGTCCAGCAGGTAGGCCAGTCGTGACTGTGCCGGGGCATGGCCAGCCTCGGCGGCTACACGGTACAGGGACATCGCCTTGACAATGTCAGACCGGTCAAAAGCATTCTGTGCCTGCTCCATCAGGTCTTCCGGCGTGTCTGCGCCAACAGGGGCGGTTGCCAGCAACATGGCGACCAGGCAGTAACTCAGCAGTGGTGGCGTGTAACCCGGCATATCAGTTATCCCCCGGTTGTTGCTTGTTGATAAATGACTGGAAAACATATTCCGTGATGTCAGCGATCTGCTGGTCGGTCATGACCTTGCTCCAGGCAGGCATCTCGCGTCCCGGCACACCCTTGCTGATGGCATTGAACAGCACCGGGCGGTTGAGTCGTGCCTGTGTATCCGCCAGTAAAAAGTTACGCGGCCTTGGAAAAATAAAATAGGCACGTGGTCCCGCTCCGTTACCATCGTGTCCGTGGCAGGCCGTGCAATTACCCAGGTACAGCGCCATACCGCGGGCGTGGTCGCCGGTCAGTCCACGGGGTAATGCCGAATCGTGGCCAGCATTGCCGGTTTCACTGCCCGGTGCAAACCGTTCGCTCGGCATGCCATGTAATACCGCCATGCCGACTGTTGAAGCCGTGGTTGCTGCGGGTGCGGGTTTTGCTGGTGTGTCCTGCGTTCTGTCCTGCATGAACGTGGTGCGGATGTAATCCACCACGGCAACTATCTGCGGCTGCGTTAACTGGCTGCTGAATGCGGTCATGGCAGTGCCGGAACGGCCGTGCGTAACGGATGCGAGCATGCGCTCACGTGTTAACTGGTTCACGGGGTCGGCGTGGGTGAAATCCACGGGGGGTGGATGCAGCGATGTGCGACCCCATAATGCACCGGCGCCGTCATCGCCGTGACAAACGGAGCAGGTTGAGTCGTATATGCTCTTGCCGGCGGTTGCTGCCGTGACGGGAGGAGCAGTGTCGATTGCCCGGGATTCGGCCATGAATTCGCTGCGAATGTAATCGGCCAGCGCCGCAATCCTGTCGTCGCTAAGCTGGTTATTCCACGCGGACATGGCGGTGCCCGGTTTGCCGTTAGTGATTACCGCGATTATGTATTCGCGGGTCAGCACCTGAGCCATATCGGCAGAAGTAAAATCACGCGGCGGCGGTTGCAGTCCCTGCGCTGCGTGAGATTTGCCATTGCCGCTGTCGCCGTGACACACGGAGCAGTATTTCAAGTAATCAGTGGACGCTGTCCCGGCGCTGGCGGATCCGTGTGCCAGCATCAGCAGCGCAGTCAGTATCCAGCAAGCTGTCTGGCAGAAATCAGTTATTCGCATGCTTTTCCTGGTGACCTGATAACAAGAAGGTTTAATTGGGCGTATGGTGTAGTAATTATTCGCCTGGGTATAATTTTACAGGTTACAGGCAGCGAAATATTTGTGACTTAGTCACACTGCCCCGGCTAAATTTATGATGTGGATCAAATCGCACTGCAAATTATGCTATTCAGGGTGGTGCTGTAAGCATGTATTCGTAATATCGGTGAGGCAGTTAGTTCCCACAGCAATGCGGGTATGCGTGTAACATGCAGGAATAACCATATGTCTACCAGTTATCAATGCAGTCTTCAGCCGTATCGCCAGGTCACGTCCACATCGGGTTCGCTTGCCAGGCGCTGGCGTATTATTTTTCATGTATGGCTGGTCGTTCTGCTGGCTGGATGTGCGGCCGCGCCCGAGCGAGAGGCCGAAGTCGCCGGGCCGTTGTATTTCCCGCCGCCGCCCGAGGTGCCACGCTTTATTTTCGAACGGTCTGTCCAATCCAGTTCGGATATCCAGAAGCCGGACAGCAAGGCGCGCATGCGCGAGGTGCTGACTGGCGAAACCGGCCAGAACAAGTCACTGGCAAAGCCCTTCGATGTGGCCGTCTGCCAGGGCCAGGTTTATGTCAGCGACACGGTCAGGCGCGCGGTCATGGTTTTTGATGTGCCCGGCCAGCGTTTCTTCGAATTCGGCCTTGAGGAGCCCGGCATGCTGCGCAAGCCGCTGGGCCTTGATACTGACGCCGATTGCAATGTGTATGTGGCGGACGGTACAACCCGGCGGGTTATGGTCTACGATCAATCGGGGGCCTTTATCAAGGCAGTTGGCGGGCAGGCCCTGTTCGAACGCCTGTCGCATGTAACTGTGGATGGTGAAGGCCGCCGCATTTTCGCGGTGGATACCGGTGGTGTCAGTTCCGATGCGCACGTGGTGCGGGTATTCAATGGCTCAACCGGTGATCATTTGTACGACATCGGCAGTCGTGGCAGCGGAGACGGACAGTTAAATCTGCCGCGTGATATCCAGTACGGCCGCGATGGAAACCTCTATGTGGTCGATGGCGGTAATTTTCGTGTCCAGGTGTTCAGTCCCGAGGGTGAATATATACGGACAATCGGGTCACTGGGACGACGTTACGGTCAGTTTGCACGGCCCAAGGGTATCGCGCTGGACAGTGACGGAAATGTCTATGTCAGCGATGCCGCGCACGGGAATTTCCAGATATTCGACAGTGCAGGAGACTTGTTACTGTTCGTTGGTGACCGTTCGGAAAAATTCGACCGTGCCAAGTATATGTTGCCGGCCGGGATCGACGTGGATGAAGATGGCAGGGTCTACATGATAGACCAGTACTTCAGGAAGCTGGATATCTACCGACCGGTCTCCCTGTCGGAAACTTCAGGTTATCTCGGTGCGTGGCCGGCACAATAATTATCAGCATGATTGACAGGCCTTGTTTATGGCATGATAGAAAAACAATTACACGGAGACAACCAAGTGAGCGAATTACCTGAGTGGCTTAATGAATTCCCGGAGCTGGCGACAATCGATGATCCTGCCTGGACCAGGGCAATTGAAAATTCGAGTACAGTTGTACTGCCACCGGATTACGAAGTATTCCACGAGGGCGATGCCTGCAAGAACTACATATTCGTTCTGGACGGTGCAACCCGCGTCTACAAGTTATTCGAGAGCGGGCGGGAAATGGTGCTGTATCGCCTTGGCAGGGGGGAGACCTGCAGCCTGACAACGTCGGTATTACTGGCAGGCGGCCTGTATCCGGCCAATGCAGTGACCGAGGCAGAGACGCGCGCCGTGTTGATTCCAGCCAGGGAGTTCCACGAGGTTTTTAACTCATCCACAATATTCCGTGACTACGTATGCCGGGTGTTCGGTGGACGCATTCGGGACATGATTATGCTGCTCGAGGCAGTGACTATGCGCAATGTAAATATCAGGCTGGCGCGCTGGTTACTGAATAACCGGTCGCCGGAAAATACCGTTGAAGTGTCGCATCGTGAGCTGGCGTTCGAGCTGGGAACTGCGCGTGAAGTAATCAGCCGGCATCTCCGCGAATTCGAAAAGACGAGTTGGGTAAGGTTGTCGAGAAAAAATATCGAATTGATCGATAACCAGTCGTTGAGCGATCTTGTCAGTGGTGCCCGCTAACCCTATCGGTGGCTATCTGCATTAGAAGCATTCTATAACCGCGGTTATTGAACGGTCAGATCTGTACAATATTTATAAACCTGCATGAAAATATTTACCTGTTTGTGACTTAGTTACAAACAATGCCGCCTCAGGGAATTTCATCGTCCTGTATATGTACATGGATTGACCTGTATCAACTACAAGTAGCGCTGGCAGTGACTTAGTTACAATCGTTTTCGCACCTTCCAACTTAAGATGTAATGCAAATCATCTGTGATTGGTTTGTACAGGCATCTTACTGGGGAGGGATAGGTATGAAAACGTTCAGCAATACATTCAGGGTTCTGTTCGGACTGCAGATACTGTCCCTCTGGGCCGGTACAGCGATGGCCGGTGTTGTCGGCAGCCAGCATGACCTGACGACCGGTGGTACGGCGCAGGGACAGACAGCCAACACGGATGAAGTGTGCGTGTTCTGTCATACCCCGCACGGTTCCGATGTGAATGCGCCGGTGCCGCTGTGGAACAAGGTGCTGGGTGCGCCAGGTAGCTATACGCAGTATTCAACATTGCAGACACCTTCATTCGATTCTACCGAGGCGCCTGTCGGGTCAGTGTCGCTGGCCTGTCTCTCATGTCACGACGGAACCCAGGCCATGGATGTCGTTATAAACCTTCCGGGTTCGGGTGGTCATAACACGGCTGGTGCAGAAGTAGATCCGATTGCGCTTGGTACGATGTCGGGAACACCGGTACCGAACCTTGGCACCGACCTGACCGACGATCACCCGATCAGCATGCAGTACGGTGGTGGTGGCCCGGTTGCTGCAGATGCCGATGGTACGTATGCCGGAACGCTGGGCGATGCTGACTTCGTTGCGCCGGTCAAGGCAACAGTGAACGGGCCGATCTGGTGGGTCGATAGCCCGGTTGGCACAGCCGGTACCCGCGAAAAGACCGACATGATCCTGTATGCGCGCAACGACCTTGGTGCTGTCCAGCCTTTCGTTGAATGTGGTAGCTGCCATGATCCGCATAACGATGCGACCAAGGGTCCGACGACCGTCGCATTCCTGCGTATCGACAACACGGCCAGTCAGATTTGTACGACCTGTCATGTCAAATAGGTAGAAGCTGCCCGTTTATTCTCGGGTATTCCGCCCCCATTGGCCTGGGCAGGTATAGAACCTGCCTGGGCCTGTTTTATTTAGTGCTGGACTGCTGCAAGGAAAAAATAAACAGATACAGGTGAGGTAACTACGACCATGCAAATAAATATCCGGAATATTATTGTTTTGATTACGTCTGTCGTGATGTCAGGGCAGGTATTGGCTGCTGATAATGCCAGTGTAGATACGTCGGATGGTAAAACACTGTTCGCAAGTGTCGGCTCTGCGCAGATTACTGAAGCGGAATACAACCAGGCGCTGCAACAGGCCAGCAGAAAGAAGTTTTATCATGGCACGCCACCGGAAGGTGCCATGGACGAGCTAAGGCATGTGGTGGCCCGGGAAGTCATAACCCGGATATTGCTGCTGCAGGAAGCAGAACGACTTGGACTGGAAGCGGACAAAGCAGCAATCGAGGCAAATATAGCCGAATTTGACCAGCGCTATGCCAATAGCCAGCGCTGGCAGCAGCAGCGTGAAACCATGGTGGTTAACCTGACCCGTCATTACCGGGAGCAGGATTTGTTGCAGCAGCTGGAAGCCCGTCAGCGCAGGGTTGCGCCGCCGGATGAAAGCCAACTGAAGGAATTCTACCGCGCAAATCTCGATAAATTTACTGAACCTGCACAAAACCACCTGTCGCTGATCCTGCTTAAAGTCGATCCCTCGTCTGCAAAGACAGTATGGGATGCTGCCCTCGCAGAAGGTGCCGGACTGGTATCAAGGCTTGCCAACGGAGCCGATTTCGCCGAGCTGGCAAAACTCCACTCGAGCGATACTTCGGCCAGTAATGGCGGGGACATGGGATATCTGCATGCGGGCATGCTGAGTGCGGCGGCCGAGGACGAGATCAGTCAACTGAAACCCGGTGAAGTTTCCAGGCCGGTACGGTTGCTTGAGGGGGTTGCGGTCTTTCGGCTGGAGGATCGCAAACCGGCACGGCTCCGGGAGTATGAAGAAGTCAGCAAGCGAGCAAGAGAACTGTGGCTACGCGAACAGCAAGACCTGGCGTGGAACAGGCTGAAGGATGCGCTGTGGCAGAAAACGCCGATCAGTATCCATAATGCATCGCTCTCGCTGAACACCGGAGGGTAGTGCAGATACGGATATGGATGAATGTCTGTTGCCCGGGGAGCTGGATTGTATCGGGTCTACCCCCGGGTGTATCAACGCGGATTGAAGTTGGTAATGGCAGAGATGGGGTATCTGATCATGTTTTATCCGGATGTGGATATATTGCAAAACATCCGGCAACAGGAGACACGGAAAAGTGCGCTGATCAATGAATCTTACAATTCACCGACATGCCGGGCATTGGGTGTGCGGTGTCACGGTTTGTATTGTCATGCTGGTAACGTCGGAACAATCCGGTGCTGAAATGCCCCCGGTGCGTGTGTGGGGAGAGCTTGGCTATGATTTCCGCCAGGAAAACTTCGAAAACGGCAATGATGCGCTGGAGAATGCGATTATTACCAGGCTGAATGGCTCAACTTATTTGTATCAGCCATGGGTTGCCACAATTGAGGGCGGGATTGGGCTGGACCTGCGCAGAACCGAGCGGGATACAGTCGACACCAGCAGTAACAATGTAACCGGTTATGGCAGGCTGCGTCTGTTTCCGCAAAGTCGATTTCCCTTTGAAGCATTTGCAGATGTAACTGACAGCCGCTCGGACTCGGACCTGGCCGGGCTTGATGTCGAGCGTACGCGTGTCGGTTTCATCCAGCGATATACCTCCACCAGGGGAGATGCCTACAAGCTGCGCTATGAGCATACCAAACATCTGAATGACAGCAGAAGCAGTGCCGGAACAAGTGTTGTTCGTGAAGACGTGGCAGACCTGGTGCAGGCCAGTTACAACAAGAGTTTTAATGCCCACAATATCTATTTTGACAGTCAGCTGAATGTTGTTGACAGGGTAGACAGTCCGGACAGGAATAAGACGATGTTCACTTCCCTGCGCCACACCTATACTCCCGGCCCGACTTTGTCAGCGGAAGATATGCTGACGTACAACGTAACTGATCTGCAGCAGGCCCTGACAGATATCCGGACCGGGGTATTGCAATTGCACAGCATCGGATTCTGGCGACCCAGGACTGATCGTCCACTGCGAATCAATGCGACCCTGAGAGCGCTGGACAGGACTACAGAGTCCGGTGGTGTGGACAGTTCACTACAGTCTGCTACCGGAACAATCGGTGCGACCTATCAATGGACGCCGCGCTGGCTATTCAGCGGCAGTGCAGGTGCTACTGATGTGGAATCAGACGCGGGCGGTGAAGTGCAGACATTTCAGACGGCCTCGGCAAATTACACATCCGAGCAGATCAACCTGGGCGGCTTTGATGCAGGCTGGTTTGCACAGGCGGATATTCGCAACAATACGGATGATCAGGGCTCATTACAGAGTTATGGTACACAGGCCGGCTATAGCCTGCAGAAAAACATGATGCCGGGACGTGCCTCTGCACTGTTATTCAATGCCTCACAAAGTGCAGCCCTGATCACGGAGTCAGACGGTTTTAACTCTCAACGACTGCTGAGTCGCCTGTCACTGACCTGGCGTAACCGCGATGCATTGATTACAAAAATGGTGCGAGCTTCCCTGAGTGATACCAGGACTTATGCAGGTGGTACCCGTGCCGATGAAGTCGCGGGTGAATTCCAGCTTGCCAATCTGCAGGCATCCCTGGATCAGCGGCTCACCACGACGTCGACATTTTCCGGGAATCTGACTATTCAGGCTACGCGTGATGCTGCAGATAATCCTGTCGCCAGTATGAATACGCGGAATGGCGAGTGGTGCCA
>JAOULY010000274.1 GCA_029881775.1 Gammaproteobacteria bacterium | reverse complement strand
GTGCGCCAACGCCGCCGGCACCGTGCGGTTGAGTGCACTGGCCCCCAGGCTGCCACCGACAACCAGCAGGCGCAGCGGACCGTCACGGCCGGCAAGACGAACCGCCGGTTCAGGCGCCAGCATGATGGGTCCACGTACCGGGTTACCGGTATGAACGGGCCGGCGCGTTGCCGGCAAGGCGCCGGGAAATGCCACCATGACGGTGCGTGCGAGCGGCGCCAGCAACCGGTTGGTGGTGCCGGCCACGGAATTCTGTTCATGAATGAGCAAGGGCCTGCGCAACAACCAGGCTACGAGACCGCCCGGACCGGCGGCGAACCCGCCCATGCCGAGCACGGCCCGCGGCTTGAGCCGCAATTCGATACGCAATGCCTGGTACAACGCAACGGCCAGCATAAAGGGCGCCAGCAACAGGCGTAACATGCCCTTGCCACGCAGGCCGGTCACGCGCATGGTCTCCAGCGGATAACCGGCGGCAGGTACCACGCGCGCCTCCAGGCCGCGGCGGGTGCCGAGCCACGACACCGCAACCCCGCGCGCGCGCAATTCATCGGCCACGGCCAGCGCGGGAAAAACATGCCCGCCGGTACCACCAGCCATGATCAGCACCGGTCGCTGTGTTTTCGCGGACGTCATCATCAACGCGCCCTGCCACGCCAGGCAGCCGCGATACCGCTTGCCGGAAGGCTCTGCGCGGTACAACGGGTTTCATGATCAATACGCAACAACAGGGCGACGGCGGCACACATGACGATCATGCTGGAGCCACCGTAACTCACCAGTGGCAGTGTCAGGCCCTTGGTCGGCAGCAGGCCCATGTTGACGCCGATATTGATGAAGCTTTGCAGTCCAACCCAGATACCAAGCCCGTAGGCGAGCCAGGCGGCAAAGGCATTGTCTGACTGCAATGCCTGTGCGGCAATCCTGAAGGCACGCCAGACTACCAGCCCGTAGAGCGCAATCACCACGCACACGCCGAGCAGTCCGAGTTCTTCCGCCAGCACGGCAAAGACGAAGTCGGTGTGCGCTTCCGGTAAATAAAACAGTTTCTGGATACTCGCACCCAGGCCGACACCCAACCACTCACCGCGGCCGATGGCAATCAGCGACTGGGTCAGCTGGAAACCGCTGTCGAACGGGTCCGCCCACGGGTTCAGGAATGTCGTCAGGCGTTCCATGCGATACGGCGATGACACCGCCAGGCCGGCCAGCGACAGGGCCGCCAGTCCCAGCACACCGCTGAACTGCACCAGCCGCACACCGGCCATGAAGATCATGCCCATAACGGTCGCCGACAGCACCACCGTTGCCCCGAAATCCGGTTCCATCAGCAACAGCACCGAGGCGACTGCCAGCAAGCCGATCGGCTTGATGAATCCGGCTATGTGTGTGCGTACCTCTTCACCGTGACGCGCCAGGTAGCTGGCCAGGTAGATAATAAAGAACAGCTTGGCCGGCTCCGACACCTGCAGACGGAACAGGCCGGCATTCACCCAGCGCGTGGCACCATTGACCTCGACACCCACACCGGGCACCAGCACCAGCAGCAGCATCAGGAAGGCCAGCAGCATCAGCGTGACACCCATGCGTTCGAGTATCACCAGCCGCACCCGGAACAGCAGCGACCCCAGCGCAGCGCCGATGACGATATAGACAGACTGGCGGATAGCGTAATACAGCGGCGTTCCGACCTCCCGGTCAGCGAGCGTAATAGAAGCCGAGGACACCATGACCAGTCCCAGCAGCGTCAACGCGACCACGCTGCCGAACAACAGGTAATCGAAACGCGGCAGGCGCGCACTGCCGGCGTTGACCGCCCGGGCCTGTTTCGCGGCCACGGCCATCAGCGGGCCAGCGCCTCAACGGCATGGATAAACACTTCACCACGCTCCATGTAATTACTGAACATATCGGTACTCGCACAGGCAGGCGACAACAACACCGTGTCCCCGGACTGTGCGACATCGGCCGCCAGGCGCACGGCCTGCGGCAGGTCAGTGGCCTGGATAACCTGTGTCACCGGCGCCAGCACGCGCGTCAGCTCCGCGGCATCCTTGCCCAGCACCACCACGGCACGCAACCGCCCGGCAACAGCCGCCAGTGGCGTAAAATCCGCACCTTTGCCATCACCGCCGGCAATCAGCACAAGCGACCCGTCGGTCCCGTCGATAGCCGCCAGCGTTGCACCGACATTGGTGCCCTTGGAGTCGTTGTACCAGCGGACATTCGCGTGCTCGGCAACAAACTGCATGCGATGCGGCAAGCCGCGGAATTCGCGCAGGGTCGCCAGCATCGGCGCAAGCGGCAATCCGGCCGCGTCACCCAGCGCCAGCGCAGCCAGTGCATTGGCCAGGTTGTGGCGACCCGCCATACAGACATCCGTGACCGGCATCAGGGGCGTGTTGCCGCGCGCCAGCCATTGCTCGCCATCACTATCCAGGATGCCGTAGTCATCACCAGCGGGTGCCGCGAGCGAATAACCGGTAACGGGTTTGCCTGGGTCCGCCAATGCAAAGGCAGTCGCATCATCGCGATTGACGACCTGCATGCCGGCATTGCGGTAAATCACCCGCTTCGCATCGGCATAGGCCTGCATATCCGGGTAACGATCGAGGTGGTCGGCACTGATATTCAGCACCACTGCCGCCGCCGCGCGCAGCGACTGCACGGATTCAAGCTGAAAACTCGACAACTCCAGCACATACAGATCGGGCTCGTTGTCGGCAAGCAGGTCCAGCGCCGGCGTGCCGATGTTGCCGCCCATGCGCACATCGCGTCCCGCGCGCTGCGCCATGGCATTGATAAGGGTCACCACGGTGCTCTTGCCATTGGAACCGGTCACGGCAATAACCGGCGCAAGCGCGACCTGTGCAAACAGTTCTATATCGCCGATCACGGGCACGCCGCGTTCCAGCGCGGCCGCAATTTCCGGCTCATCGCGCGATACCCCCGGACTGACAACGATCTGCCCGGCACGCGCAAACGCCTCCGGGTGGAAGCCGCCAAGAAACAGCGCAACATCATCCGGCAATTCGTCCCGCAGGCGCTCAAGGCCGGGCGGATGCTCGCGACTGTCGACAATCGCCACCGGCACGCCCTGCCGCGAAAGATAACGCGCAACCGACAACCCGGTCATGCCGAGTCCGACCACCAGCGTTCTGGCTGCCTTGTCAAAACTTGCTGTCATATCTTCTGCTGTGACCGCCATTAATCAGAACTCGTTACAGGAATCGGCATTTCAACTCAGCGAATCTTCAGCGTCGCCAGGCCGATCAGCACCAGGATCACGGTAATAATCCAGAAACGCACAATAACGCGCGGCTCCGGCCAGCCTTTCAGTTCAAAGTGGTGATGCAGGGGCGCCATGTGAAAGATGCGCCGCCCGGTCAGTTTGAAGGATGCCACCTGCAGGATGACCGATACCGTTTCCATGACGAACACGCCGGCCATTACCATGAATACCAGCTCCTGGCGGACCAGCACCGCCACGATCCCCAGCGCCGCACCCAGCGCGAGCGCGCCGACATCACCCATGAACACCATGGCGGGATAGGCGTTGAACCAGAGGAAGCCAAGCCCGGCACCGACCAG
>JAOULY010000273.1 GCA_029881775.1 Gammaproteobacteria bacterium | reverse complement strand
CACTATTTGCGGGGAGCGTCTATTCCCTACGAGTCTTTATCTATCAACCACTCGTTGAGCTGGGCCAGGTCGTTTTCCTGCAGGATGCCGGCCGCCTGTTTCAGGCGCAGCGTATCAAGCAGGTAGTCATAACGTGAGCGTGCGTGATCGCGCCGGGCGCGCAATAACTCGCGCTGTGCATCGAGGACATCGACAATGTCACGCGTGCCGACATCGAAGCCGGCCTGGGCTGCCTCGAAAGCCTTTTCGTTGGACTGGATGGCGCGCGCGAGGGCGTTGACGCGGCTGATACCGCTGATGACGCCACGGTAGTTGTCGCGCGTCTGACGTTCGATGGCGCGCTGTTGTCTTGCCTGCTCTTCCATGGCCTGGTTGTAGAGGTGACGTGACTGGCGTGTTTGTGACGTGATGCGCCCGCCCTGGTACAGCGGCAGGTTCAGCTCCAGCCCGACCGCGCTGTCGTCCCGCTCCAGCGGGGTGACACCGCCGAAGCGGTTGTCGCGGTAGGAATAGTTCGCCGTCAGGTCCAGTGTCGGTAAATGTCCGGACTGCTGTACGCGGACTTCCTCGCGCGCGGTGGTTGCCGCGGCGCGTGCGGCCAGCACCAGCGGGTTCTGTTCGCTGGCGGCCGTGACCCATGCGTCTTCTTCGGCAGGTTCCGGTGACAGCAACGGGATTTCCGCCTGCAGTATCTCGGGCTGGTCGGGCAACATGCCGGTGAGTTCGCGCAGTGCTTCACGCGTGTCTGCAAGTAATTGTTCGGCGCTGATCTCGTCGCTGACGGCAATATCGAAGGCCGCTTGCGCCTTGAGCGAGTCCGTAATGGCTGCAAGGCCGACCTCGAAGCGTTGCTGTGCCTGGTCCAGCGTGCGGGTCAGTGCCAGCTTGTCGGCACGTACGAAGGTCAGGTTGTCCCGGGCGGCCAGCAGATCGAAATAAGCGCTAGCCACGCGAATGGCGAGGTCCTGCTGCGCCGCCGTGTACTCGGCATCCGCCTGGGCGATGCGGCTGTCGGCCTGTTCCAGCTGGATGAAGCGGTCACGGCGAAACACCGGCTGGCGCAGTCCGAGTGTATAGGTTTCATTGGTCGCGTAGGTGCGCTGCCCGGTATTGCGCGGGTCAAAACGGTCGCGCGAGTAACTGCCGGACAGTGACAGGTCCGGCAACAGGGCGGCGCGGCTCTGTGGCCGGGCTTCCAGCGCCGCGAGGTGCGCCGCGTCGGCTGCACGGAAAGCCGGATCGGAATCCAGCGCCTGCTGGTAGACCGACAGCAGGTCTTCGGCGAACGCCGCCGGCGCGATCAGTGTCCAGCAAAGCATGCATAACAGGCTGGTTGGGTATCGGGTATTCATTGTGCTAACCACCTAATCCATGCGGGGTGTCTGAGTATATCCATAGTATCAAGTTCTTGTCGCCCTGATGAATTGCAGTGTAATCAGGGCACTTGACTACATCAGTAGGTCGGCAGGCTTGAATCCGTGTCGCGGGCCCAGGCAGCCATCCCGCCGCGCAAATTGACCACGTTGCTGAAGCCGCTGCGTTCCAGGTACATGGCGACCTGGCGGCTGCGAATCCCGTGATGGCAGATGACGATGGTTTCCCTGTCAGGGTCCAGCGTTTCCAGCGATGCCGGAATCTGGCGCATCGGAATCAGTAACGCATCATCCAGATGGACAATCTTGAATTCCCAGGGTTCACGCACATCCAGTAATAGTGGTTTTTCTGTGGCGTTCTGCAGGTAATCCCTGCATTCGCCGGTGTCCATTTCACGCATTGTGGTGCCTGTAATTAATGATCGAAACGCCGTCACTGCCCGCATGGCGCGGCAATCCCGGACTATGGGATCAATCGGTTGAAAATTGCCGCGTCACTTTGTTTCCCGCAATGACGGAATAGTCAGATGTTTCCTAGAAATCAAATTCCTGCGCTACGCCGGCATTGTCGAGCGGAGGAATGCAGGTCTCGAACAGGCTTTCGGTTGACCAGTTGCGATCATCCACCCGCGTTACCAGGCAGGCTTCCATGATCGGTAGTTCACCGGTAATCACGAACATGCGTCCGCCGATTTCGAGGTTATTACGGAACTGCTGCTGCAGGACCGGTAATGAACCGGTCACGGCGATGGCGTTGTAGCGGTCGGTGCCGGCATGTACCAGTGCATCGTCGGTGCGCACATGCACGTTTACAACCGCATGTTCGGCAAGCCGGGCTGTTGCACTTTCAACAAACTCCGGCCGGATCTCCAGGCTGGTGACGTGACGTGCCAGTCGTGCCAGGCAGGCGGTCAGGTAGCCGCTGCCGGTGCCGATCTCGAGAACCGTGTCTGACGGTTCAATCGCCAGTGCCTGCAGCAAGCGTCCCTCGACATTGGGTGCCATCATGACCTGGCCGTCACCCAGCGGTATATTGGTGTCGGCAAAGGCCAGCGAGGCATAGCGCTGCGGGACAAATGCCTCGCGTGGTACGCCGTTCATGGTGTCCAGAACCTGTTGATCGAGCACGTCCCAGGTGCGCACCTGCTGCTCGATCATGTTGAAACGTGCCTGTTCGATCTCGGTCGGGTTCATCGCGATTCGCCATCACAGTTAAAACAAAGGCGGCCAAGGGTACGGGGTTTGCGCCTTGCTGGCAATAATCCGGCCGGGGAGTCCTGCATGTTATCTATATTAAACAATATGTTAATAGATTTATTCGGGATTAATCTGTTGCAAACAGCGGGTGCTTTGGGTACCGTGTAGCCCCGGCTGGGGGTGCCTGGATTGACGCGAATTACGCGGATCGAGCGGGCTGAGAAATACCCTTGGAACCTGACCCGGTTAATGCCGGCGTAGGGAAGCTCGCGCACCGCCAGCCCTGTTGCGTTTATTTTTGAGGACGGCCCCATGAGTGCGATCCCGGAAGATTTTGTCAAGAAAACCACCGAACTGTCTGCCGATGTCACGCGGCCATTCCCCAATTCCGTGCGCGTCTACGTGCAGGGTTCACGTCCGGACATCCGCGTGCCCATGCGTGAAGTCCACCAGGACGACACGCCGGCCAGCTTCGGTGTGGAAAAGAACCCGCCGATCACCGTGTACGACACCTCCGGTCCCTATACCGACCCGGCAGCCCGCATTGACCTGATGAAAGGCCTGCCCGAAGTGCGCACGGCATGGATTGAGGAGCGCGCTGATACGGAACTGCTGCCGGGTCCGTCGTCGGCGTTCGGCCGCGAGCGCCAGTCGGACCCGGCGCTGTCGCAGCTGCGTTTCGAGCATATTCGCCAGCCGCGCGTGGCGCGCGCCGGTCACAACGTGACCCAGATGCACTATGCGCGCCAGGGAATCATCACGCCGGAGATGGAGTTCGTGGCGATTCGCGAGAACCTGCGCCTCGAGGAACTGGCCGGCAGCAGTTTGCTGAAGCAGCATCCCGGCCACAGTTTCGGCGCCAGTATTCCGGAGCGGGTCACTGCAGAGTTCGTGCGTGACGAGATTGCGCGCGGTCGCGCCATCATCCCGGCCAACATCAATCACCCGGAACTTGAACCGATGATTATCGGCCGCAATTTTCTGGTGAAGATCAACACCAACATCGGCAACTCGGCGGTCACGTCGTCCATCACGG
>JAOULY010000023.1 GCA_029881775.1 Gammaproteobacteria bacterium | reverse complement strand
ATGCATGGCTGACATCGCCCATGTCTTCGGCATCCATCGCCAGCTGGTCAAATCTTGTATGCGTATCAAGCCCCAGTTGCTTGAATTCCATCGGCAGCTTACCCATTAAGGTACCGGGGACAGCAGCCTGCGCGGCCTTGCCTGACTTGCGCGCATGTTGCGCCACCCGCCCTGGATCATTTTCAGCAATTCCTGCAGTGACCTGCTGAACACTTGCCAGGAATGCCCGCATCTCTGCCAGAACCACGTCTCTTTCACCGGCATCCAGCTGTATTGCAGTTCGGCCATCCGTGCCGCCTGAAACACTGCCCTGGAAAATAAACTTGTAAATTCCACCGGCAATAACCAGCAACAGCAGCACGATTATCCCAAAACATTTCCCGCTCATAAACTTGTACCCTGGTAGTTTGTTTTATTGCCTGTCAGAATTTCCCCAGCCGGTAATCCTCGAAGGCCTGCTGGACCTCGTCCCGGGTATTCATGACGAAGGGGCCGGCACGCGCCACCGGCTCGCCGAGTGGTTTGCCGGCAACGACCAGGAAATGCGCCTCTTTTTCACCGGCCTGCAAGCTGATTGCATCGCCCTGCGTGAGTACTGCAAGGTCATCGCGCTTTAGCCACACGATTTCGCCCGCCTCATTCCCGCTATTCACCGGTCCCTGGATGACATAAATGAAAGCATTATGCGTCGCCGTCAACGACTCGGTAAATTCCTCGCCAGCCGGCACCCGGACGTCCAGGTACAGGGGCTCAGTCAAGGGCTGAACGACAGGACCTTTTGTCCCGCGCGATGTCACGCCGGTTATGACACGCACTTCAATACCACCTTCCCGTGCTTCCACCGGAATGCTTTCGGCCGGGTATTCCTGGTAAGCGGCTGTATCCATCTTGTGATCGGCGGGCAGGTTCACCCAGAGCTGGAATCCTTCGAGCATTCCGTCTTCCTGTTCCGGCATTTCCGAATGCACAATGCCATTCCCTGCCGTCATCCACTGGATGCCACCCGGCCCGATCACGCCCTCATGCCCGGCGTTGTCCTGGTGACGCATACGCCCGGCCAGCAAGTAAGTGACGGTTTCGAAGCCACGGTGTGGATGTGCCGGGAAGCCGGCAATGTAGTCTTCAGGATTGTCGGACCTGAAGGCATCCAGCAAAAGAAACGGATCAAGCATGGGTAAAGCAGGCTGACCTATTACCCGCGTGAGTTCAACGCCGGCGCCGTCGGTGGCCGCCATGCCCTTGATGATGCGGGAGACACGTCTCATTGCAGAATCATCTCCTGATCCAGGCATTTTCATATCGGCATCTCCTGTTCAGGCATCAGAAGTTACTGGCTACACCGGCAACGAATGATTCGGCCCTGTGCAGCGATTGCATTTGATCAGGCGTTCGACACGCCTGCCAGTTGGTTTTGGTATATTTATGACTTGTACAATCTGGCAAGCACACTGGATGCAGCAAGCAGTCGGGGCACAATCAATCACTGGATTCCCTGGCGACTTCCCAGCCGGAATTATTATCGACCCACCTCAGGCTCAACCAGTACCACAACGTAATTGGAACCATCATCGCCACCCAGCTCCAGTCATCAATCAGGAATATCTTTCCAATCCAGTCCTGGCTTGCGAAAAATACCGGCCATGGAATGCAGTAGATGGAAAACAACAGGCAGGCCCAGATCAGCAACAGTGCGGCTTTTCTCGTGTTAATGCTCGAGAATGCGAGAAAAACCCATATCGGCATTTTGTCAGTTTTATCCATATCCATACGTCTCTTGGTCAATGCCAGCCCGGTGGCGGGCTTACTTGTTATGTCTCTTCCCGATTTAACCGTTTTGGCGAAACCCGGCTTGACGCTGCCTGGCATCGATAAATTGTATTATAGTAGTGTTGTACACGCAGCGCCTTATACTTCCTCCGCCCTGAACTCCCTACATGCACCCGTGTCCCCGGTTTAATTATCCTGCCTGTCGCTGGACCCGTGCCGAAAACCGGCGCATGGCGGCACTTTCCCGGAACGATCGACTTGTCATTTTGTGGTTACCTGCACAATCACAAAGCATAACTACGACACCAGAATAGCAACCGAATAAACTATAAGGGTAAGGCCAATAACAGCCATTACGATATAGCTGCCGAAGAATATTCGCTGTTGGTTTACCGTCCCCAGCCTGAAGCCCTCCTTTCGAAGACTGATGATTTTCGCGGCTTCCCTGCCGGATGCATCAAGATATATTGCACCAGCAAGCAACGCTACTACCGGCCACCAGCCATGATCCAGTATCATTAACAGCCCTGCTATCGGGACCCAGCCTAATGTCACCAGGTCCCAATAAGCTGCAAGGCGCTCTGCCGTCTGCAGAACAGAATCCGCTTCATCAGGACTTTCCTGGATTCCGAGTCTTTGCGCCAACCCGAAGTTAACGCTTGATACAAGCTGGGCAACATAGAGAAAACCACCCGTCAGCAGCAACGTCCAGCCTATTGCGACTTGCACGAATATCTCCGTACGTTTTCAGCATAAAGGTACGACACCGGCAGTAAAATAACAGGACGGGGTGCGAGCGACTTTTCCCACCCACCCGGGTGCATGCGATCGTTAACTGTTTTCAGTATTTTTATTGTTTGCACCGCTCATGAAGCGCAACACTAAATAACCTGCAATGCCCGATACAAGCGAACCAAGCAGAATGCCCAGCCTGTCATCTATAGCATAATCAGGACCGCCCTGCTCAAAGGCCAATGAACCAATAAACAGGCTCATGGTAAAGCCGATACCACAAAGCAATGCCGCACCGTACAACTGCATCCAGTTAACACCATCAGGCAGCCTTGTGATTCCGAGCTTTATGGCAACCCAGCTAAAACAGAATATACCGACCTGGTTGCCAAAAAACAGGCCGGCCGCAATACCTAATGGAACGGGATGAAAAAAAGTATCAACGCTAATACCATCAAATGGTATGCCTGCATTTGCAAACGCAAACAGCGGCAAAATTCCGTATGCAACAGTTGAATGAAGATCGTGCTCCAGTTTTTCCAGCTGGGTTTGTGTTTCACCAGGCTCCTTTTTAAAAGGGATGAAGAAAGCAACCAATACACCTGCCAGCGTTGCATGAACCCCCGATTTCAGCACTGCAGCCCAGAGCACAAAACCGACAAGCAAATAGGGCGCCAGGGACAGCACGCCCTTTCGATTTAATCCAAACAGCACAGCAACCGAGGCAACGGCAACCAGCAATGACATAATCGATAAATCTGCAGTGTAAAACAACGCGATTATTACGATTGCACCAAGATCATCAATGATTGCCAATGTCATCAGAAACAGTTTGAGAGCCTGTGGAACCCGACTGCCCAGTAGCGCAAGTACTCCCAGCGCAAACGCGATATCTGTGGCTGATGGAATTGCCCAGCCTTTCAGCGCAACAGGATCACCCCAGTTAATTACCGAGTAAATAGCTGCGGGTACAGCCATGCCGCCGACCGCAGCGATGACGGGCAGAACTACACGGGATGGTTCGGACAGTTCGCCTGCCAGTAATTCGCGCTTTACCTCTAGTCCGATAAGAAAAAAGAATATGGCCATCAGGCCATCATTGATCCACAACAGTAGTGGCTTTGCTATCTCAAACTCGCCAAATTGTATGGCTACGGGTATATCCAGTAATGCGTCATACCAAATATCGGCAGGCGTATTGACTGCGACCATTGCCAGTATGGCAGCGATGAGTAGCAGTATTCCGCTTGCTGCCTCAAGGCGTAAAAATTCTTTTAGTTTGTTTATTACCATGTTGCGAACAATACCTGTTTCTATTTTCAGCTAACGTTAAACCAGACCACCGCCATAAGTGGTCGGCCAGGAAGGCTTGTTAAAGTATGCCACGGCAAGCATCCTTCCTGTGAACTGCCTTTATGACAACGACTCATCGATGCAGACATCGTCTCCAGCAACAGGAATATACAAACACCAGGTGATACGACCATTGGATCAACTCACTGGCTTTGACATGTCCGGCTCCAATTCCTGCATCCTATTTTAACCTTTCCATAGGGTTGGGTCATAATCGAGATCTTCAGGCTTCAATTCACGAACGTCAATACCGGCTTTTTTCACCTTAGAAATATGCTTTAGCCAGACCGCCACAAAATCTTTCCGGATCAGGGCATCCAGGAATAACGAGACTCTTCTTTTTCATGTTCTCCTGATGCCCCACGTTCGCAACCAGCCGTGCCCGTTAGCACGTCGTGCGGATCAACTGACTATCTGTTATTCCAGCTTGCAACTACTCTTATATTTTCTACCGGACCCAGAACACCACTCCACACTTTTCCTATCATTACATGCCCGGACCTCTTCAAGCCGTCTCGACCTCTGACCTTAATGCGATAGACCAGCAGGGACCCTGCTCGCTTCAGCCAGAAGGGCCCGCCGAATATTGAATAATTCCTTTCAAGTAACTCATATCCATTACCAGCTGCCCAGTTCAGTATAACGCGCTCACATTTCTTATCAGACTTGATAACAAATAGCAGTAGAAATCCCCCGCATAGGATTAATACCAGAAATGCCAGCAACTCGTTTAACATGATATTCCATACATACACGTAATGTTAAAACTGTGCGACGCTAATGATGAAGAGCATGGTTTGTTTCCAAATGTGCGCCTTTCTAGGCAACATTTTCGTCTGACAGTTTTTTTGACAAATGGATTGGTATGGCTTCTTTTTTCTTCCTGACATTAATGTTCAACATCTCAACGGCAACCGAAAATGCCATCGCAAAATAGATGTATCCCTTAGGTATATGGACGTCGAATCCTCCTGCAATCAAAGTGAATCCGATCAATATCAAAAAGGATAATGCAAGCATCTTTATAGTCGGGTTTCTATCAACAAACTCTCCAATTGTCTTTGCCGAGAAAAGCATAACAGCAACTGCAACTATTATGGCTATTACCATTATTGACAGATTTTCAACAAGACCAACTGCGGTAATAACTGAGTCAAGTGAGAATACAATGTCCAGAACAGCAATTTGCACCAGAACTGAATAGAAGCCAGCCGCCACGGGCGCCGCTTCTGCTTCCTGTACTATTTCCAGACTGTTATGTATTTCATGAGTAGATTTACCCAGCAAAAACAGACCGCCAACTATCAATATAATGTCTCGCCCGGATATCTCGATTTCAAAGACAGAAAACCATGGCTCCACCAAACCCATCACCCATACAAGACTAAACAGAAGCGCAAGTCGGCTAAGCATTGCCAAACCCAGGCCTAATTGCCGCGCCACGTTTCTCTGGTGTGCAGGCAACCTGCCAACCAGAATCGATATAAATATGATGTTATCAATACCCAATACGACTTCCAGGGCAATGAGTGTTCCTAAAGCAATCCATGCCTCTGGATTTGTTAACCATTCAAACATAGACAAGCCCCATCGTTGCCTGACAACCAGGATAGCCGGCGCAGCCCGGCTGCGTCCGGCGCACGTTGCTTACGCGCGGATTTTTATTTTCTTGTTATATGGCGCACGTGCAAACCAATGCTACTTCTCCTCAACAGGAATTGCATCCAGAGGGGCGACAAACCCTATATAAAGAATACAGTCATCTCCTTTCTTGCAATAAGCCTTGTGAGGAAGTTTTTCCGGGCCATAGGCGAAATCACCTGTTTTTATGGTAGCCGTTTCATGATTGTCATACGTGACCACGAGCTCGCCCGAGACCAGAACCATGCGTTCCTGGGACGTATGCGTGTGATACGGAATACTGAAATCACCCGGGACCTTGAAGAAAATATCAACATTGTCTTTTGCGGGGTCGCCTTGTAATACCGCAATCTCGCACCCCTCTGGTATAAAGGCAGGGCATGCACCCCATTGCAGTGATTCGTCTTCAGCCGAAATGACCAGCGCCTGGTCCGAGGCAGACGCGTTTATGGATGTTGCCAGCAGAATAATAGTTATTAATGATCGTTTTTCCATGTTACTACTCCTGGTTAATTTCTTATGTTAATTATAGAAAGCCATATATGGATGAAATAATACAGCGCAAACGAAGTGCAGCGCAGTTTGCGCACGAGCGAGCACCTTGTTATGTGTTTACCTGGACCCTGCGAAGCCTTGCCGAACACTCCCTCTTACAGGGCGTGACAGAAAAGTATTTATTACAAGTTTAAGTGTAAATGGCTCTTCTCTGTTCCACGGCCAGAGCGAGACCAGACGAGCCATCGCGCAGTAGCCAAATATTACCTGCGCCCAGGTGCCAATGCATGGCACCCAATACAACCATTGCATGCCCCCCGGAAATGCGACTATAAGAAGCATTAAATACCAAAAACGCACCTGAACCGGGAAAGCTTTAATGCCTTTTTCACGTATAACATAGTGAATTAGCTGGAACACGGTTAACCCGATAGCCAGGATAAACCCTAACTCATTACCTAGCACACCAATTGTAAGAAGTAGTGCTGTAACCAGCCAATACCACCACCCAATATCTTTGTATTCAATCATGAACATGATAATTTACCTTTTTCCACATAACACCCGGGTTCAGCGCGGAGCGACCGACCGGGGCACCTTGTTAGCCATTACTGTTCGAATTATCCGGTTCTGAGATAGACTCTTTGAACAGCTTCTTTCGGGCCTCGTAGAATGATTTAAGCATTACTTGTATATTTTTATATTCCCTCTGAATCATTTCATTCTGCTTATCAAGCTCCAGAATCAAAGTTTTACAGCTTTCAACAGAATCCGGATCAAACTTCACCAGCATTTGGTGAATTAACCTATTTCGTTCCGAAACCAAAAATGTAAATGCCCGTTTCTGTTCTGGCAAATACCCATCTTCGTTATCGATTTTGAAAGATAACGATATCCATGGCTCATCTCTATTTTCTGGATATTCATGGATATGCTCCATGCTTTTGCCGAATGATTTAAAGTGTTCCTTGGCAAGCTTACCTAATGACTTTTTTTCTATGATCTTCTTTCGCTCTTCCAGGGTTTCCGAGAATTTGCTAATTGGACTTTGGAAATTGCTTTGACTGAGAAGTAATTTCAGCATGCCTTCAATTTTCTGGAAATTGACAACATTTCTACCAATATTTCTAAGCGCCAATTCCTTTAACTCGCACATATCTACCGAACGCTCATACTGGCCAGCGCTTGCAATAACAGGCATTTTTTTAGCGGCGTTTTAGGTGGACCAGCGTAACGTATAGCACACCTGAAACACCGCGGAATGATGTCCGTGTTAATTGCCTTTGTTATGTTTTTTCTGCTCATTTTCATGAGAATTTCCACCCGACGTATAACCATATGAGGCACCTCAAGGCGAGGACCAAGCGTTACACATAGTTTCTATACCCTGAACTATTCAGGTAAATCACAGCAAATCCGCTTTCTATAGGTTAGTCCACGTCGGTTAGTTTCGTAGATACAAGAGGATACTTGAACTTTCGCTACAGATGGAAGCTGCGTGGTAATCCCCAGTTCCGACTTGCACATATTGATGTATTCGACCTTGAAGCGCTCAGAATCCATATTGCGCCCGATATGTTCGCATTCAGGACCTGGATAGTATATTTCTTCTGTTTCAAGGCTAATTTGATTGCTTGCACAATCTTCCGGATTAACCTGGTTAACAGACCTGGTTTCCTTAATAGGTGCCTGTTCTGGCTGAAACACAGGTTCCAGATAACTTGTTTCATCTTCGCCGACAAACTGGATACGGAGGGTTGTGTAGATGTATTTATACCCGGATGCCTGTTCAAGTATTTGCTTGCGCATTTCTGGTGTTTCTAGTGCCAGGCTTTTACGTGCAGCCGTTGTACTACCACGTGGCAAATAGATATCGCCAGGTACCCAGTTGGTAAGCGCAATGCCTGTGACGCTATTGTCGTCGCGATCCAGGACCTCAAGAGAACCAACGATATTATCAATGTCCTTGGCAGTTTCATTCGTTAGTTCAACTTCCAGAAACTCCTCATCGACAGATACAAATCGGGCGCTAACATAACTCCTTTGCTCAACAAGCCGGGCTTCCCGTGCTTTGTTTTCAGTCTCAATGCGTTGGCGAGTTTCCTCAAATGACATTTGACTCGCAATCACGTCTGCTTGAACTTCATCAGGTGTCTTTGTGTTGTCGCTATTTGAGTCACAGCCTGGTAAAGCCAGGAATATGGTCAGGAGGAACAGATGTTTCATTATTCAACCTCGATTAGTTCGAGCCATGCTAACCGGCGCAGGACAGCAGCGATGCGATGCATCCGTGTGAGCGATAACGAACGGTGTTGAGAATTTTGTTAGCCCTCACATTATTGCCACAAACAATGAACGTAATGTAGTAGCACCGTTTGGTGTAAATAGCCATGCGAATGCACCGCAATTGAACAATACTGTTACCCGGAAAACAGAACGAAATGATTGCTTCTGGGTTTTGTGGCGGAACTTTTGCTGGGCGATAAGTGCACCGGGCCAACCTCCAGCTAAAGACAGAAAATGTAATGTACTTTCTTGCGTTCTCCATGCACCAACTTGGGCTGCAGATTTATCTAGTGCATACATGATGAAGGTGAGCAGGCTTGCTGCGATGTATAGCGCTAGAATATGGATTGGTATTTTTGCTGCAAAAACGGAGATCCCCACAATAAACAGAAAGAAAACAGCAACAACAATTGACAGAGTTCCATTTCTTCGTTTTGTTTTTTCAGGAAGTCTATCACCAGTTAATGTAGCCTTTATGGCTCGTGGCCGGCCTTGCTTATCAGAAGAAGGCTCGTAAGTTACTATCTGACCAGCAACGGGACGTCGATTGCGGTTGCTGAACGCTTTGATGTGAATGAAGATTTGTTTTCCGCCAGCCATGGGCGTTATAAATCCAAATCCCTTTTCTTCATTCCAGGACGTTAATTTTCCTTTAGTGCGCATATATTTTCTTGTTTTGGCTAACGTCCAAGCCGAGCGGCTGCGAAGCCGTCCGACTTAGGCGCCTTGTTAGGCGCCGCCAACCCACGACTCCGTCTAATCTGGGGACACAATACCTATCTACCCGCGTTACCGGGCTTGGGGCCAGGTCTTTCACTCCGCAGTACGTGACACCTATATAGGAAACCGGGGTCGAAACACTATTTTTCTTAATATTAAAGAAAACTGTCCTCTGACCCCAATTTTGTGATCGCAATATTAGCATTAATTGTGTTCTGACCCCGGTTTGCGGATTCCTTATCATTTCTTCAGCATGCGTTTCAGTATTTCGGCGAACCGTGCATACCTGCTTGCGGGTTTTATATATTTTACACAGCCCAACAGGAACCGTTCTCTGCGCTCCGACATCCAGTCCTGTTTGTAGGCATCATTACCCGTTAGAAAATCGATTTCATTCACCCTGTCGGTTTCAATCACGTATTCCATCAGGAAGCTGGTCAGTATTGAACCCGGTGAATACTGCCGCCACGCCTTGTCATATGCCAGCCTGAATATGCTCGCCTTATGGTTGTGGACAAACCAGAGCTGTGCGGCGACGGGCCGACCCTTTATATATAGAATCGCAAGCCTGGACCAGCCAGCCCGGGAGAATTTCCCGATAAAGCAATCCTGAAAGACGGCATTCTTGATTTCATTCTGCTTCCAGCTGGCATGGTAGACCGCATGGTAATCAGGCATGCCGCGCAGTACTTCATCGCCGGTGAACAGGCGAATTTCGTAGCCGTGCTCACGTTCAAGTTTGCGCTTTTTACGATTGATGGTGTTGCGCAGATGTGCAGGACGAGCTGCCATGTACGCCGCGTATGACTGCCCCTGCAGGCGGTAAATCCAGTTATAGTGCCGAAAAAGGAATTCACAGTTAAATCCTGCAGCTGTCAGGCACTTTCGCAAGCAGTTTAACTTGCTGTCATCGTCGGCAACCGGCTCCAAAAGCAACCCATTAACCGGTAACTGGCTCAAAGCCTGGGCCAGGCAGGACAGAACCTCCTCTCCGGCATCTTCCAGCATTAACAGGCTATAAAGCGGCGTAAATCCATGCCGCAGCGAGTACCATGTTTTACTACCCGTTTGTTGCATCAGGGGAAGTACCGCCAACACCTGATCCCCGGTCACCACGCAGGCCAACACCAGACTGTGTCCCTCATCGAGTGCAGTGCCCGTCAGGCACTCGTACCACGCACGCGAAATAAAGAGACTGTCGTTCTCTCCCTGTTCAAAGAGTGCGTTCGCACTCTCTGGTAATTGCCCCCAGTCGCTGTAACACACAAACTTCATTAAAATACTCGTCTAGTGCTAATCACCGATCGGATCAAAAGCAGTACGAACATCCAGCCTTACAAACCTTGTATATAAGTATGTTTCAGCGGCGAGGATCCAGACTTGGTCAAACAAAAAAGCAGAACCGCTAATAACTGGCAGTAGAGGGCCACCTCCAATCGCCTAACGGTTGAGGCCAGCGTCGGCGAAGCCGTCCGACTGGGGCAATATGTTATACGGCGATAGAAACATTACTTCATTGTTGATCTGTTATTCTCCAAAGATCGTCAAATACGAGTATTGCTGGTCTTCTACCACTCGCAGGGCGTCGTTCACTAATAACTCCGGCATCTTTCAGAGTACGAATGTATTGTGCTGCGCGTTGTCTCTGTATATCTAATCTTACGTATACTTCATTTGCTCTGAACACTGGCTGGTCAAACAACATATCTAATAGAAATATACCTTTATCAGAATGCAGGAGATCTGTTATCTGAGCTTTCTTTGTTTCGTATAATTCGGTTATTTGACGCACCAGTTTTAAATTACTCTCACCTTGTTCTACTAGTACGTTCAAAAAATACTGAACCCAGCCTAGCCAATCTCCATTAGCCGATATTTGGCCTAATCTTTCGTAATACGCATCACGATCAGATTCCAAATATCCACTGATGTACAGCGACGGACTTACTAAACATCCACGCTTCATTATAAATAAAGGGATCAATAATCTACCTATCCGCCCATTACCATCATCAAATGGGTGTATTAATTCAAATTGCGCGTGAATAAGAGCAGCTTGGACAATCGGATCTAATGTTTTCTCTGTATCATTAATAAATAGAATAAAATTCTCTAATAGGTCGTTCAGCGCGGTTGGCGGTGGAGGCACATAAGTGGCTTCTTCTTGCGTACACCCCCTTGGCCCTATCCAGTTCTGCATCTCTCTAAACCTACCTGGGTTTTTATTTTTACCTCTCACTCCATCCATGAGTATTTCATGCATTTGTCGGATTAGATGGAGTGACATTGGACGTTCTTTAAGCGAACCTTCCGCAGCACGCAGTGTATTTCTATAGTTCAGAATTTCTTGAATATCAGCTTTCTTTTCCGGATCGAATTCTTCGCCGGCTTGCTGCTGGTACACTTCATTGGCCGTTGCAATCGTGCCCTCGATCCTCGAGGACAACTCCGCTTCCTTCATTACTAGCGGGGATAAAAGGACCCCTGGATTCACCAAACTTTCCAGCAGACAATCGTATCGGGATAGGCAGGCATTAGCCCTCCCAACCAGAGCCACAATTGAGCCTAAATTCAATTCCTTAGGGGGTAGCTGCTGAGGTATATAGGGTTCCATTTATGTATCCCGGATCCGACACAAAACAATTTGTGTAAGCTAAACCACTATTACATCATACACAAGAATTTTTGAGTCGGATTGGGCATGTACAAGCCCAACGAAGAGCCTTGAGAGTAGGGAGTATCCCCTGAGATCGCAGGCTAGTTTATCGAGCCCGATAACGGTTGAAGTCAGCCGCCGCCGAAGGCGGTCGGCTGAAGTGAATTGTTATGCTGCAGATAACTTCCTGACATTCAACTGCTTCCGCTTTTTCTCGGCTTCCCACAGGTCGTACTGTATCTGCTGATTCAGCCAACTCTCGGAACTCGTACCAAAAGCAAGAGAAAGCCGTACCGCCATTTCAGGGCTGATACCTGAACGGCCATTCAGAATTGCTGAAAGGGTCTTTCGAGAGACACCAAGTGCTTCCGCAGCTTCGGTAATACTCAGCCCCAAGGGTTCTATACATAGCTCTCGCAAGACTTCACCCGGATGGGGTGGATTGTGCATCTTCATCATTACACCTCAGTGATAGTCTTCATAATCAACTAAATCGGCATCCTTATCCTTGAAGCAGAAAGTTACACGCCAATTGCCGCTCGCCCAGACTGACCATATACCCTTCCGTTTGCCACCGAGCTCATGCAATTTCAGCCCCGGAAGATCCATATCTTTTGGGCTTGCCGAGGCGTTCAAGCGACCCAGAATCAGCTTCAGACGATTTGCATGTTTAGCCTGGATGCCAGACTTGGAGCCATTCAGAAAAAACTTTTCGAGGCCTTTGTGCTTGAAGCTCCTTATCATGCAAAGAGTGTAACCTATTACGTTACGGGTTACAACCGGAGAAATGCAACATAACGGTTGAACTCAGCCGCTGCCGAGGGAGCGCCAGCGAGTCAGGCGTTCGGCAGGAGTGACTGGTTAGAGGGCGCCACGATATACATCTTTTCTATGCCCTACCTTTACGACTACGACAATAAGTTCTGTATCCTGGATACTGTAGACAATTCGGATAGAACCTTGACGTATACGATACTTATCATTACCGGATAACTTCTTTGAACCTGGCGGACGGGGATTATTAGCCAGTTGGCCAATACGTCGGATTATGCGTTGCCGTTCTTTCTTTTGCGGTATAGCTTCTATTTCTTTCACCGCAGAACGTTTGATTGAAACCTTATATTTTTCCACGCCGTTTTAGATCTTTTACGACGTCTTCGTACGGCAGGCCTGGCTCGCCTACCCTGTCCTCAAAGGCAGCAAGATCCTCGGCATCTTCAACAAGACTTAATTGAACAGCCTCATTTACCAGATCCGACATAGATCGCTCGGTCTCTGCTGCTTTGACCCGAAGAGCGCGGTGAAGCTCCGGATCAAAATACACAGTTGCTCGCTTGGGATTAGTGCTCATAGGTTTATGTATAGCACTATGTCGCTATAACGTCAAGACGTTATATATGCAGCCCTCTAACGATTGAGTCGAGCGGCCTAGATACTCTCCGCGAAGCGCCACAAAACTATCCCGCGTCTGCTCGGACGATTTGTTAGCGGTCAATTCTCTCCTGCCAATAACCAGGGCGTCGACGATGGTGTGCAACCGCAATTACCCATATCCGCTCTGACTCTATGCTATAGATTAAGGAATACGGGAATCTGGCCAGGATTATTCGGCGCAATTCCTCTCCGACACTCTGACCAATGTGCGGTTGGTCGCACAACACTTCAACGATCCGCTCTATCTCAGCAATGAATCGATCGCCAAGACCTGGCACTTCACCCTCATAATACGCAGTGGTTTCAACGATTTCTTCAGATGCTGCCGAATGGAATCCTGCCTTCATCTCTTGAGTCGGGCCCTAGCCTGAGCAAATACCTCTTCAGCCGGGATCAATTCAGCTGCTCCATCT
>JAOULY010000272.1 GCA_029881775.1 Gammaproteobacteria bacterium | reverse complement strand
GCCGCGCGCAACAATGGCGCCAGCGGGAAGGCGCCCGGCGTGCAGTCTGCGAACAACGCCGGCCGGTACACGCCGATCCCGCTGAAGGTCAGCCGGTGCGGACCCTGCTGCGAGAGTTGCCCGTTCGACAGTGCGAAGTCACCGTCCGGGTGATGCGCGGGATTATCCACCATGACCAGGTGTGCAAGGCCGTCCGGCGCATCCGGCAGGCGCTCGAACGGGTAATCGGTCCAGACATCGGCGTTCACGACCAGGAACGGGGCATCACCCAGCAGTGGCAAGGCATTAAAGATACCGCCGCCGGTTTCCAGCGCGTCACCGGACTCGGGCGACCAGCTGATCGACACGCCGTAGGCGTTGCCGTCACCCAGCGCCCTGACCAGCTGTTCGCCGCGGTAGGCATGGTTGATCACCAGTTCAGTAATGCCGGCGTGCACCAGTGCATGCACGTGGTGCTCGATCAGTGTCTGCCCGCCGATGCGTAACAGGGGTTTGGGGGTGTCGTCGGTGAGCGGCCGCATGCGTTCACCGCGACCGGCGGCGAGGATCATCGCCTTCATGCGTCGAGCCAGCCCTGCAGGTGCCGGCCTGCCAGTGCGGCCAGCATGTCGATGTGTGCGCGCTCCGCATTCAGGCAGGGGATATATTCATAGCGTTCGCCACCCGCTGCCATGAATACATCGCGGTTTTCCATGGCAATCTCTTCCAGTGTCTCGAGGCAGTCGGCGCTGAAACCCGGGCAGACGACCTGCAAATTTTTCACACCCTCGCCCGGCAGGGCTTCGAGCGTTTTATCCGTGTACGGCTTGAGCCAGTCCTTGGGACCGAGACGTGACTGGTAACTGTACGTCCACTGCGTCGCATCCAGCCCCAACTCCTTCGCCAGCAGCATTGCCGTCACCTCGCACTGACAGGGATAGGGGTCACCCTTGTCGGCGTAGTCCTGCGGAATGCCGTGGAACGACATCAACAGCCGGTCCGGCGTGCCGTGTTCCGCCTGGTAGCGGCGCACGCTGTCGGCCAGCGCGCCGATATAGTCATCGTTATCGAAGTAATCATTCACGAAACGCAGCTCAGGCACGGCGCGCCAGCCCTGCATCTCCTTGTACACGGCATCGAACACGGCCGCGTTCGAGGTTGCCGAGTACTGCGGGTACAGCGGCAACACCAGGATGCGCCGGCAGCCCGCGTCACGCAATTGCGCCAGCCCGCTGGCGACTGACGGGTTGCCGTAACACATGCCCAGCGCCGATGTGACCTGGCCGTCATAGCGCTGCATCAGTGCTGCCTGCAGGGCGGCCTGTTGCTGCCGCGCTATCACCAGCAGCGGCGAACCCTCCTCCGTCCAGACCTTTGCATAGGCTTTGGCGGAACGGCGCGGGCGGGTATTGAGGATGACCAGATTCAGCACGAACCACCAGGCCAGCCGCGGCACCTCGACCACCCGCGGATCCCACAGGAACTGTTTCAGGTAACGCCGCACATCACGGGTTGACGGCGAATCCGGCGTACCCAGGTTGGCCAGCAGTATGCCGATCCTGTCGTCACGCGGTGCTTCAGTGTTTTGCATGTGGCCTCACTCTTCTTTTCCAGGCGGTAATGCCTGGTGTTCGTCCGACAGTGCCTGTTCGAGGTCGCCCTCGTTAACCGGCAACGTCAGTACGGCATGCAATGGAAACAGCGCGGCCAGCTTGTCCACGTACTGCAGCTCACGCCGCTCCACCATGACGATAATACGGGTTTCGCGCGAGTATTTCTGCAGGCTGTACAGGAACACATCGAGATTGCAGACATTGACGCCCGCGTAGTTATTGCCATAGCCATACATGAACTCTGCCACGACATAGTCGGGTACCGCCTGCTTCAACGCGCTGATCGCCTTGCGCATCGAGGTCAGCCGGACGTCTTCGATACCGAGGCGCCGGTACAGCGCGGAGAAATCGCGGTGCGCGGGGGATTCGATAATGGAAAACAGGACAGGTGCGGCCATTGCATGATTATATATGATTGGCCGGGCGGGCAGTTCTGCATGGAATACCGGCTGCAGGAGCGCACCGCGTGCGCGAAAGGATCGCGCACGCGGTGCGCTCCTGCAATTATTCTATGAGTTATTCACCTGAATTTAACGCATTGCGCCCTGTTACGTTGTAATCGTGCTCACGGAAACACCGTCACCGCATCGCCTGCGTGCCACTGCGGATACTTCCGCATCACCCCGCTGAACAGGTCCGTGCCCAGCAGGGCCACCAGCCAGCGCTGCACCTGCGGAAAAGGGGCGGCATCGAACCAGGCCGTGTCGACATGGGCAAACTGGCGCACAAACGGCAACACCCCGACATCCGCCAGGCTGAGGCGCTCACCCAGCAGGTAGTCGCCACGGCCAAGCCGACCCTCCAGTTTCGCCAGGAAGCGCGCACCCCGGTCACGGTAATGCTCTGCAGGGTGTTCAGGATAACGCACCGCGTACTTGTATCGATCCAGCTCTGCCTTGAAGTCAGTATCGTTTTCATCGAGCAAGGCATTGACCAATACTGCAGCGGCCGTTGATGCCGGCAACCAGCCATCCGGATCGTTTTGCGCCAGTGCCCAGGCCATGATATCGCGGCTTTCGTCGATAACGGCGCCATCCGGTAACACCAGCACCGGCACGGTGCCCTTCGGCGAACAGGCCAGCAGGCTTGCCGGCATATCCTTCAGCACCACCTCGCGCAGCTCTACCGACAGGCCGCTGTAACGCACGGCCATCCGCGCACGCATGGCATAGGGACAGCGGCGAAATGAATACAGGACTGGCAGGCCGGCTTGCACGGCCCCGGCTAAAGGGCGGGAAAGCCGCCCGGCCACAGGCGCAGGCCGAGCAACAGGAAACCGGCAGCCAGCAGCGCGCAGGCCAGCGTGGTAATCAGCAGGCTGATGCGTACGCTACCTTTCGACAGGCCATTGATACCGACAATGGCGCCGATCAGGGTAAGGAAAAAACCGAACTCGTCGACGATGAGCATGGTCAGCAGCGGCAGTGCATGTTCATCTGCCGGCCGCAACGCGCCCGCACCCAGCAGGGTCACCATGACCAGCAGACCGAGACTCAGGGCTATCCAGGGAAATGCCTGTTTTTTCATGTGCGGCGTTGTGTTTCTGTCAGTGAGAGTAGCTGGCGATCATGATACCTGCTCAATAACAGCAGCGACAGCACTGCCCCGGTCAGCGCCCAGGCCATGTCGGACTGGGTATCCCATACATACCCCTGCGTGCCGAGGAATGCCTCGGCCGACTCGCCACTGAGGACTGCCACCCACCACTCGATCAGTTCATAGAACGCACTGAAGGCCAGGCAGAAACACACGGTGTAGAAATTTAACCAGCCACGGCCGTTAACCACTGCTTTGCGCAGCAGGACTTCACGCGCGAGAATCGCCGGGACGAAGCCCTGCACAAAGTGTCCCACCTTGTCGTAATGATTGCGCTGCCAGTCGAACATTTCGGCCAAACGGTCGAACAGCGGCACTTCGGCATAGGTGTAATGGCCGCCGACCATGAGGATGATGCAGTGGACAAGCACCAGCACGTAGGCAAGCGCGGTCAGCGGGAACGTCCGCCGGGTAAGCGCCAGCACCAGCAGGCCGATG
>JAOULY010000270.1 GCA_029881775.1 Gammaproteobacteria bacterium | reverse complement strand
TCGCAGCAGGTGCATCGGCGGAATGACCAGGCCTTCCTCTGCCAGTGTGCGAGACACCGGCATTGATCCCGGCGACTGCGCGCCGATATCGGCATGATGCGCACGGTTGGCCACGAAGCCGGCACAGCGGTCGCCGGCAAAGACCGGGGCGATCAGGGTGATGTCCGGCAGGTGCGTGCCGCCGAGATAGGGATCATTGACAATCACCATGTCACCCGGCGACCAGTCCACACTGTCCACCAGCCCGCCCATCGCATAGGCCATACTGCCGAGGTGAACCGGTATGTGGGCCGCCTGTGCACACAGGCGCCCCTGCGGGTCGAACACGGCGCAGGAGAAATCCAGCCGGTCCTTGATATTGGTGGAAAATGCGGCACGCCGCAGCACGGCGCCCATTTCGTCACAGACAGCGGTGACCCGGCTGGAGAACAGGCTCAGTTCGATGGCATCCATCACGCCGCCGGCGCAACCATCTTGCAGGGTGCTTGATTTCTCATAAGGGAACTACTCTAACCCAATGCTTTGCAGACAGAAATCAGTTATCCAGCATATTGCAAAATAGGGTTTGCTCCCGTATCCTCCCTTTCCCTAGTAATTTAGTCACCTATTCAAAGAATTCGCACGGCATCCCGCCGTGGCTACAGGGAGTCGATTCACATGAATCCATTAACGTCTATTACAGGCACAATCATCTCGGGCTTTATCCTTGCCATCCTGATCGTCGTGGGACTTAGCGACGGCACAGGAGTCAGCGCACTTGAAATTGCCGTTTGGGCGCATGTGCTCGCCGGCGTCGTCTGGATCGGCCTGCTTTACTACTTCAACTTCGTACAGGTACCGGCCGTCGGTCAGGCCCTGGCCGAGGCTGACAAGGGTGGCCCGGGTGCGGCCGCCATCAACAAGTACGTTGCACCACGCGCCCTGCTGTGGTTCCGCTGGGGCGCCGTCGCCACCTGGATTACCGGTGCAGCTGCTCTGGGGCATATGAAAATTCTTGTTCCCGCTTTTACATTTGAGAATTTCACATTCGACAGCAACGTGTCAGTAATAGGCGTCGGTGCATGGCTCGGCACCATCATGCTGTTCAACGTATGGGTGCTGATCTGGCCGAACCAGAAGAAGATCCTGGGTATCGTGAAAGCCAGTCCCGATGAAATCCCGGGCGCCAAGAAGGTTGCCCTGATGGCCTCACGGACCAATACCCTGCTGTCCATCCCCATGCTGATGTGCATGACTGCATATGGTCACGGCCTGCCGTTCTAACACGCGGTCCATCTGATCTGCAGATAACCCCAGCAGAAACAGGCGCATATTGAGCCTGGGATTTACGGCAAACCCGGCAGTCAGCCGGGTTTGCCCTTTCCGGGCAACAGGCTATAGAATCAATTTTTACCAACCGGCAGTCTGCAAGGACTGCCGTTTGCTTTTTGGAAGACTTGAAAAATGCCAGACCATCTTATGTCAACGTACAACAGACTACCGGTACACTTTGATCACGGCGAAGGCATCTGGCTGCGCGACACCGAAAATCGCCAGTACATGGATGCCCTGAGCGGCATCGCCGTGTGCGGCCTGGGTCATGCACACCCCGCCGTCACCGCGGCCGTGTCAGACCAGGCCGGCAAGCTCATCCATACCTCGAACCTGTACGGCATCAAACTGCAGACACAACTGGCCGATCGCCTGTGCGCGGCGGCCGACATGGACCGGGTGTTCTTTGCCAACTCGGGTGCCGAGGCCAACGAGGCCGCTATCAAGATCGCGCGCCTGTATGGTCACAGCAAGGGTGTAACCAGCCCGGCGATCATTGTCATGGAACACAGCTTCCACGGCCGCACACTGGCAACGCTGACCGCCACCGGTAACCGCAAGATACAGGCCGGGTTTGAACCGCTGGTGCGCGGATTCCTGCGCGCGCCATATAACGATATCGAAGCGCTGCGCAATATCGCGAAAAACAAGAGCGATGCCGTTGCCGTGCTGGTCGAACCGATCCAGGGTGAAGGCGGCATTAACATACCTGACGAAAACTATCTTACCGAGTTGCGCGCGCTGTGTGATGCATCCGGCTGGCTGCTGATGCTCGATGAAATCCAGACCGGCATGGGCCGTACCGGCAAGTGGTTTGCCTGGCAACACAGCGGCGCAAAACCCGACGTCATGACGCTCGCCAAGTCGCTCGGTAACGGCGTGCCGATTGGCGCCTGCCTGGCAAGCGGCGCGGCCGCGGAATTAATGAAGCCGGGCAGTCACGGTTCAACCTTTGGCGGCAACCCGCTGGCCTGTCGCGCCGGCCTGGCCGTGATGGAAACGCTGGACAGTGACAATCTCATCGAGAACGCCGCACACATCGGTACACACCTGCTGAATGGCCTGCAGGAGTCACTGGGCAACACGGCAGGTGTCGTGGCTATTCGCGGCAAGGGCCTGATGCTCGGCATCGAGCTGGACCGGCCATGCAGCGCGCTGGTCGGCCAGGCGCTCGAGCGGGGCCTGCTGATCAATGTCACGGCAGACCGCGTCATTCGGCTGTTGCCGCCGCTCATCATGACGACCCGGCAGGCAGACATACTGATCGAGCACATCAGTGAACTGGTCGCCCGTTTCCTGGAAGGATAAATCGATGCAAACACGGCACTTTCTGACGCTGCTTGACCTGTCACCTGCTGAACTGGAAGCACTGGTCAGCCGCGCGATCGAACTCAAGGCACTGCACAAGGCAGGCACGCTTTACGAGCCGTTCAAGCACCGCGTGCTGGCGATGGTGTTCGATAAATCATCCACGCGTACCCGTGTGTCGTTCGAGACCGGCATGGCGCAACTCGGCGGACATGCCATCTTCCTTTCGCCCCGCGATACCCAGCTGGGTCGTGGCGAGCCGATTGAAGACAGTGCGCGCGTGCTGTCACGCATGGCGGATGTCATCATGATCAGGACGTACAAACACAAGAAAATCGAACGCTTTGCCGAGTACTCGGATGTGCCGGTGATCAACGCACTGACAGACAGCTATCATCCCTGCCAGCTGCTGGCTGACATGCAAACCTACTACGAACATCGCGGCAGCATCCAGGGCAAGACCGTTACCTGGATCGGCGACGGCAACAACATGTGTCACTCCTATATAAATGCGGCACGCCAGTACGATTTCAGGCTGAACATCGCCTGTCCGGACGGCTACCTGCCTGACAGCGATATCCTGCAAGCCGCCGGCGACCATGCCGTGCTGATGGATTCAGCCATGGAGGCCGCCGCAGGCGCCGACCTGGTCGTGACCGACGTGTGGGCCAGCATGGGCCAGGAAGAGGAGCAGGCGCGCCGTGTACTGGCCTTTGCCGACTACCAGGTGAACGCCTCGATCATGGCAGTTGCCGCCGGCGATGCCCTGTTCATGCACTGCCTGCCGGCACACCGCGGCGAGGAAGTCACTGCCGATGTTATCGATGGCGCTCAAAGCGTTGTCTGGGACGAAGCGGAAAACCGCCTGCACGCGCAAAAGGCCATGCTCGAACTGCTACTCGGCAAACCCGCCTGAACAGCCTGACAACTGGTGACTTTGATCGATTCGGGGTTAAGCTAGCAGCATGTGCAGACATGCCGCCTACCTGGGTCCCGCGATCAGCCTGCAACAGTTCCTGATTGA
>JAOULY010000271.1 GCA_029881775.1 Gammaproteobacteria bacterium | reverse complement strand
GGGCACAGCGCCGCAGCCACCCGCCATCGCCACCATCACGGCTCGCCGGTGAGGCTATTATCAGGGGTGGCGTACTGTAGTTGCCTGATAGCGACACGGTCTTGCACGTGCCCCAGCCAGTGATGCTGTCGCTGCTGATCAGTGCCTCATAGGCAACAGGCTGGCCATCGCTGGCTGAAAAAACACCGGCAACCCCATTCCCCATCGCCATATAGCCGATTGTCTCCGTCATGCTCACCGAGCCGGGGGCTGCTTCCGCACGCTCGAGCGCGATGTTCACACCCCCTGCCGCAAGGCCGCTCACCGCCGCGGTCAGCCAGGGTTTGGAAGGTACACCGGGCGGATGGCTTGCCTCGTTATTGAGGGACTGGATTGTTGCCAGGAACGCCGGTGGACTGGAAAACAGCAAGCCATCCGGTGGCGGGGGTGGCTGCGGGCCGCCGCCGCTGACAGCCTCACCTTCGTCGTACATCCTGATTCTGCCCAGCTCGTCATACCCAAAGGCGCGATCATGGCCGGCAACCCGGTTATCCAGTATTTCTGCCAGATTGCCGGCCGCATCCAGCCGATAGGTTTCATCAAGCAGGCCATCCAGTCTGGTGCTGGCCGCACGGTAGGCTTGATCAAGCTCCTTGCTGACTGACAGGCCATTGCCCAGGGTAAGACGGGTAACGGACCCGAAGGGGGCATGCTGAATCGCGCTGGCCAGCGTCTGCACCTGTCCATCCCGATCGAGGTCCACCCGGGTCACCTGTCCGTTAAGATCGCGGGTGTAGGTCACGATCGAGCCTGAGGGATAAGTTATGCTCTGTACCCTTCCGGCCGCATCGTATCCGTAGCTTGCTCCCTGGTGGCTGGCGACCTCACCGAAGGCAGTGTAGCGGTAGTCGACCACAAGCTGATTTGCCGAAGCCGGTGCAACCGTGAGCTCACACAATCTACCCTCACCCTTAATACAGCCGTCGTAACGGTAGGTGACATCCTCATCGATGCCCGGCGCATCAAGGCCGGTCATCCGGTTGGATGCATCATATGTATAGGTGATGACTTGCCCCTTGGCATCGGTCTGCTGGATACGGTTGCCGGCGGCATCGTAACGGAAACGGGTCAAACCGCTGTCCGGGCTGGACTGTGAAAACAAATTGCCCAGGTCGTCATAGACATAGATGGTTGTTCCGTTGACCGGATCAAGCACACGGGTCAGACGGTCAGCTGCATCGTAGCTGTAAGCGGTCGCAGTGTCGGCCGTATCGGTTTGCCATCCACCCGGATTACGTATTGTTTGGGTCAGCCGCTTCAATGCGTCATAGCGATAACCGGTCACAATGCCATAACCGTCGATGCGCCGATCCAGGGTGCCATCCGCGGCATAGTCATAATCGACGCTCTCGTTGGCCTGGCTGAAGACATCAATCCGGTTGTAGGCATCGAATGTCAGGCTTACCGCCTTCATCAACGCCCCGCCGCTGTCGTGGATATTTTCAGTGACCGGGTTGCCCTCGGAATCCAGGGTGTATTCCGTATAGTTGCCCAAGCCATCCGTAATCCGCGTTAACCGGCGTGCAGCGTCATAGCCAAGGCGCAGGGTGGTGGCCGCCGGCGAGCTGTATCCGGTGGTGATGCTCTCCACCTCGCCAGTAGCGAGGTAGCTCCAGTAGATTATCCGAGACTGTGCATCACTGCTCGCGGTCAGGGTCTCGAGCAAGTCATTTCCGGGGTAGTAGGTGTAGCTCAGGCTCAGTCCATTGGGTCGCTGCTCCGAGGCCACCTTGCCGGTAGCCGTGTACTGGATGTCGCGTCGGGTCAGGACAGCATTGGCATCCTCGATCTCCCTGAGCCGTGCACGGTTGTTCCCTTCACCCGGATCATCCGGGTAATAGCGCAGAACGGTGCTGTCACCCGCATCCTCTCCGGGGCCGTCAATCTTGCTGAGCTGGTGCAGGGGACCGTTGTATTCCCAGGCGATGGTCCGCGACACGGGCGTGCCATCCGGCTGGAAGCCGCTGACTGTCTCCGATGTTCTGTTGCCGTAATCGTCGTAGGTATAAGTGGTGACCTTGTTTGAGCCCGAATAGACAGAGGGCACGGTAACCGTTGCCTTCTTGCCGAAGTAGCGCGGATCATATGTGTAGACAGTACGCCGCTCCTCGGCCGTGCCCCTGGCCTCGATCATGTATCCCGCATTGCCGCTGGCATTGTAGTCACCGAATTCTGTGGTTATGCCGTTTGTGGTTTTCTCCCACAGGTTTGTGGTACCCGGGTAGTAGGTATATGTCGAATTTCCCCCGGCACAGGTAGCGCATCCGGGGCCTGCGATACTGGCTGGCAATGCCACCCCGTTCACATCGATCACGGTGTAGACGGTGTCCTGACCTTTGCTGTTCGTGACCGTTCTTACGATAGTGCCGTCACCTGCATAGGTATCGTCATGCGTCTTTATCGATACCTGTTCTACCGGATTGACGCTGTCTCCATGATAGCTCGAGACCGCTGTTCCCCTGTTGTATTGGGAATTCGTGTAGCCAAACGTGGCGTAGCGCAGGCGTCTTTCGTCAATGATTCCGGTCAGCGCATATTTGAAATTGGCATCCTCGTAAACGTACTGCCTGACCGGATTATCGCCGTCATCACCGGGCGTTCCATCCGGCCGGACAACGAATTCAAGATTCGAGTTGATGTCGTAGAAATACTTCCATTCCCGGCCGGTATCATCGCTGACGGCATCAATGAGCGTATCGCCATCTTCCGGGTCTTCGAAGAAGACCAGCGCCTCGCCGGAGCTGCTTTGCACCTTTTCGAGCACACCCCCGCTATAGGTCAAGTTGAGCACCGTACCATCGATATAGCCGATCGACTGCAATTGACCGGCGACATCATAACTTTCTGTGGCGGGTTCCGTCGTGATGTAGGTCCACCCGGTCGGGGTCTCCAGCAAGGTCTCCAGACTGTCGGTATTGCTTTTCCAGCCCCCGTCTGCCTGCCTGATAAAATGGCGTTTGATCCCGTTCTCCCGGTTTACGGTAACAAGCGCCGGCGAATCCCCGTGCCAGCTGATGGCCCTGTCGTAGCTGCTGTGCCAGTTTGCCCCGAACAGGCCGGGCTCTCCCCAGCGCTCGCTGACATAGTGCCGCTGCAGTTTCAGGTGGCCCTTCCGGTTATCCGTGTAATCGTCCTCGACCTGGTGCTTGAGTCCGGTACCTATGGACAGTGGATTACCCGTATAAAGCTCGCAACGGTCTTCCACCGGTGCAAGCCGTTTGCAAAAGAACCCCGCCGGGCCCGTCGTTCCATCGCTTATCCGCAGGTCATACCCGTATGGACAGTACTCGAACAGCTGTCGTGTGGTCGTAACGGTGAAATCAAACGAACTGCCAGGGCAGGTATAGCCGGGTGCGCTTCTGTAATGGCGGGTGAAATTGGATATGGCATTTTGCTCAATGACGGGCTTGGCATTCTGCGCAGTAATATTGTAGCCCTTCGGCGTCGGGCAATAGGGTACAGCTACCTTTCTGCCGATCAGCGGATTTACCGGATAATCGGGGTTGGTACCGTTGTATTCTTCACCGCAAATGTACCATCCCGAATGCGACGCAATCATGGCTTGTGCCAGGGCGTCCTGCGATTCATAGCACCGCGTGTCCCA
>JAOULY010000269.1 GCA_029881775.1 Gammaproteobacteria bacterium | reverse complement strand
AACAAACAGGGGCTGTATCCACCGGAGCTGCACTCGGTCAACCTGGATGCAGAGTGGTTCTATCGCCGCTTGATCCCTGCCGGCGCACAACGAACCCTGCTCCTTCTGCGCGCTGCAAAAGAATCCACACGGACAACGGTAACGGCGCATATGCAGGGCGTAAAAAACGAATTCGACAAATCCCCTATGGCCAAATATCATCTCGCGGAGAGTTGGCCTACCGGCAGCATGGTCTTCTGGATTTCAGCCATCCTGGCTGCTTTTCTGTTGCTGGATCTCTTTGGCCTGGGACGTTAGCTTGCGTTGGCCGGGAACAAAGCCCCGAAAGATTTGATGTGCCGGTCAAGAAACCCTGTTCAGCATTTTTTCGCTTAAAAAAAGCTCTCGATACTCAACCGACGGTTCCGGTTGCGGGATACTGGTGTTCCCGACATAGCAGGCTCACATCATCATCCGCCAAAGGCTCCTGTGTCAGTTCGCAGAAATAACCGCCTTCGTGTTGTTGATTGAACCGGCAGGTATGACAGGGAGCGAAAGTCTTCAGGCCATTCGCCTGCTGTATCGAACGCAACAGCTGCTGCAGGGCATCCACCATCTCGCGCTGTTCACTGACAGGCAGGCTCCCGATTCCCGTTGCCACTGACTCGGCGGGTACGGACTGCGCAACCAGTCGCCGCCCCCGGGCAGTGGGCTTGAGATGCACCACCCGTTTATCGTGCTTGTCATCCCGCTTCAGCAGCAGGCCCTTTTCCTCCAGTAGCTTGAGCGTCTGCGACACGGTCCCCTTGGTCAGGCCCAGGTACTCGGCAACTGCCTGTGGAGTATCGGAATAGCGATTGCATTGCGAGAGATAGTTCAGTGCCTCGAATTGCACCGGGCGCACGCCCTGCGCATGACACGCGGCGCGGACGTCCGCGCGCACCAGGTTCCCCAGGCGTTCGATGATGTCATGGACTGTTTTGCTGGCCTCAGGCATAAGCAAATAGTAGCGTATCGATACGTTATTGACAAACAGCATGAGAGCAGCTACTTTGTTTCGTGTCGATACTTTTATGACTGACACTGCAATGAACGTTGATGTCTATGACACCTATACCCTGAGCGAGGACGGCCAGCGGATGCATTTTGACGTGTTCCTGCCCGCCGGTTGCGGTGCCCGCTGTGATGAAAAGGCTGCCGATATCGCACGCACCTGGTTATACAGCATCGGCATGGATGCAGATCGGATAGAACTGGAACAATGCCGCTATTGCCATTCGGAAGCAGTGGATTCGGAAGTCAGCAAGCAACTTGAATCACAGGGCTATTTCATTCTGCCGATGGAAGGCTGTCCTTCCTGAACCCCTAAACACTCACATCGAGGAGATCCCAATGAAACATTTCCTGCACCTGACACTACTGGCAAGCACCCTGACCATCTCCTGTCTGAGCCAGGCTGACGACCGGGTTGACTACCCCGAAGACTATCGAAGCTGGACGCATATCAAGTCCATGGTGTTGCACCCGGGCCACCCGCTGGAGAATCCGTTCAAGGGCATTCACCATGTCTATGGCAATGACAAGGCGGTGGATGGCACGCAAACCGGGAAATTCGAAGACGGCAGCGTGCTGGTATTCGATCTACTGGGATATCAGACACAGGACAATGCCTCGACAGAAGGTGACCGTGTACTGGTCGGCGTGATGGTCAAAAACAGCAAACGCTATGCGAAAACCGGTGGCTGGGCTTTTGAGGGATTCAAGGGCAACAGTCATACTGACCGGCTGGTCGAGGACGGCGGACAATCCTGCTTTGCCTGCCACACCTCGCAGCAAGATCACGACTACGTGTTCTCACACTGGCGCGAATAGGAAAGAAAGGTCCATCATTGCGCACGACGCAATGCCACGGGTAACCAGACAAACGTGCATCGCCCCACACATCAGTGGGGCGATGCGTGATCCGGCGTTGATGTAGATCGGCTTACCGGACAGTGAACTGTCAGCATTAATTTGCCAGCAGGTATGAGAGCTAGCCGGGCAATCGCAGCAAGGTCATTGATATTCAGGGCCCACAAACGCGTTGATAATGAAACCCGGTCTTTCAGTCATGTAATTAAAATATAAAAATAATATCCTAATATATACATCTTACTCCCACTCGATAGTGGCAGGCGGCTTGCCGGAGATATCGTAGGCGACGCGCGAGATATCGGGCACTTCGTTAATGATGCGACGTGACACCAGGTCAAGAAACTCGTATGGCAGGTGCGCCCAGCGCGGTGAGCGTGTTATAGCCGTGGGGGCCAAAATCGCCCGGTCCCCATGGGGTTGCGCCCGACAGGCGTGCCTGTCGGGCAGCAACGCGGCTCGTGAGGGATCATGAGATAGGTTCTAATACATTTGCATTAGGTTCCCTTGCGTGCCTGAGGATGTCTCACCCGGGTCGAAAGCCGCCTGTCATGCAGCACAACTACAAGAATCGCCTGAAGATCCGACCACGGGGGGTTTCTGGGGTCCATGCAATGTCTCTGCCTGGTTTCAGCGGCCAAGTCGCATCCCGGCCAGAACACGACATATAGACAAAACGTTCTTGCAGCTCAGTCGCGGCCTTCAATTACTGGCAGACGTTCGGTGCCAGGGTGTCAATCCATTCCCTGATGAGCGCGACACCGGCCGTGTCGGGCAGAGTGCTTGCAAGCGGCGGCATCATATCCGCATCGCGCGTTGCCATACGAGCCAGAAGCACCGAGCGATCGGCATCACCGGGCGCAATGATACGCGCATCAACAAGGCCGAGATCGCCCCTTGTCGGCATGACATCACACGTGCCAGTCTGGCTCACGATCGTGTCGTGCCGCAGGTCAAGCGGCACCCCGGTCGGCCCTTGCGGCCGGTGGCAATTGGCGCAATTCGTGTGCAAATAACTCCGGGCGCGATCGTCGAGGCTGGCGCTGGTGTCGAGTGGATCCGTATACGCCGGAGGATCGGATGCGACCCTCGGCGAGAGCACATTGATCTCGTTTAGCGTTGTGATCTGATTCGCGCTGCGGCCCGTCTGCGGGTAGGTCAGAACTCCATTGAGCTGTGCAGTTTCCAGACCGAGGCTGAATCCCGCTGCCTGGGTGTGGCACTGCGCGCATTGAGCCTCGCTCGGGAAAATCCAGTCCTGGCCGCCAACCGTTATGACGCGGCCGCCACGCACGCGCGTCGCCTCTGTCTGTGCGGCATTCCACTCGTAAGTGTATCCCGCCCAGACCCCGTCCGGATGGCGCATGTAGAGGCGCGTTTCGACGATGCGTCCGCCGAGGCGGAAATGCTTGACGAGTACCGAGCCGTTCGGCAGATCCCAGTCGCCGCTGCCGGTCACGGTGATATTCAGCCCGTTTGGCAGACCGATCCAGCGATCCTTGACAACCCCGTCGGACCAGAACGGTGCATTCGGAGCATAGGGGATGAGTGATTCGAGAGGCGGCGCGCCCGCGCTCGACGTGTTGATGCAACCCGTGTCGGAGAGGAGATTCGGGACGTTGTCACCGCCACCACCGCCCGTGAACTGCAGATGCCGGATTTCGCCACGGAAGTAGTCGAGTACGTAGAGTTCGCCATCATTCGCCTCACCGAAAGCCGACGGATTGAGTTGTCCGGGTGCCTGAGGCGGCGCGCCC
>JAOULY010000022.1 GCA_029881775.1 Gammaproteobacteria bacterium | reverse complement strand
CGTACTGCCACTGACCGCATTGACCAGCAGGCTGTCGAACGCGGTACTGCCAGCCACCTGGAAACGGTATTGCCGGGCCTTGTCGAGCCCGGACCAGTTGAACTCCAGCGGCAAACGATCAAGTACGGCCTGTTGCGGCGCAAGGTCGGGGGGCGGTAACAACGGCCTCGGTGCGGATGGCGCAACACCCGCCTCTGCCAGCACCCCGTAACCGGCCGGCACATCACGACTGCTGCCTTCGCCGGATACCGCCACGTTACCCTCCAGCACCTCGCTGCGCATGACCGGCCGTGCACTGTCGGCCGACACGCGGAATTCGGTGCCACGCACCGCAGCCACTGCTGCCGGCGTAATAATTTCATAGCGGCTGCCGCCACCCTGCTGCTTCCTGACACGCGTTCTTACCTGCCCGCTTTGCAGGCGAATGCGCGTATCAACCATACCGGTTTCGCCATAGGCACTGAGGCTGTCGAACACGATCTCGCTGCCGCCCAGCACCAGCAGTTCCGAATCATCGGCAAAGCGAATCGTAACGTTGCTGTCATCAGCAACCTGCAAACGGTCGCCACTGTACAACTCAAGACCGCCAGTCACTGGCAGGGACTCACCCGCCGCACGACTGACTTGCGCACTGCCCTGGTACAGGTGCACCCGGGCACTGGCCGGCTGGTGCTTGAGAATATCGATCGGGAAGCGCAGACGGGTACCCGGCAGGATCCCGCGTGCCGGCGTATCGGGGAGTTTGTTGATACGCTGAATCCGTTTCCAGTGGCGAACACTGGTGCAGTGCTTTTCGGTCAGGGCCCAGATCGTATCACCCGGGCGGACTGTGTAGGTCCAGTATTGCTCGGCGGCCGTAGCCGGCATGGCGGACAATACCGCGATCAGCAGGCAGAGTACCGCAGCAGGCAGGCCTGCAAGCGCACGCCGCCGCTCGTTCATCCGGCCTGCTCCGATACTTTCTCGAGACGATAACCATGATGGTAGACCGCACTGAGTTTCCAGCCCCGATCCGGCCGGATACTTAACTTGTTGCGCAGGCGGCTGACATGGGTGTCCACGGTGCGGGTATTAATATCGCCCCGTGTGCCCCAGACGTTTTCCAGGATGTAGCTGCGCGACAGCAAACGGCCGGCATTGCGGAACAGCAGGATAGCAAGCTCGAACTCCATGTTACGCAGTGTAACAGGTTCGCCATCCAGCATAATGCAGCGCTCCTTCATCTCGACACGGTAAGGCGGGTATTCATAGGCCATCTCGACATCGACGTCCTGTGCAGCCCGTCGTTCCAGTGCATGCAGGCGCGCCAGCGTTTCACTCTGACGAACCGGCTTTATCATGTAATCGTCCGCACCCCGCCCGAGCGCCTGGACAATATCCTCTTCACCGTCACGACTGGTAATAAAGATCACCGGTATATGCCAGTCGACATTCTCTCTGACCCAGTCGAGTACCTCGGGACCGGTCGTATCGGGCAGGTTCCAGTCGATAATCAGGACATCGAATGTTTCGTTGCGCAGCGCCTGGCGAAATGACTCGCCGGTGTTGTAGGCATAACAGTCATGGTTTGCGCCCGTCGCCCATGTCTGCAACATCTCTGCCTGGTCACGATCATCTTCAAGTATGCCGATTCTCATGGATTGTCGCCTGTGATTGATTTTTGGTCAGGCAATTTTCCCATACACCGTGAAAACAAATACTGCCCGGAATGTTAACTATTGTAATATTACTTGATTAATTAATTAGTTACAGGTAGTTATTGTAGGGTAATTACGGTCAGCGCGTGACGCGGCGACGCCGGGCACGTGCCAGCTGGGTCTTCAGCTCGACGTGGTAGATAAAACCGGGCAGCGCGAAAATAATAAACAGGCAGGCCGTCACTGCATAAAACTCCCAGTCCTGCGCATGGGTGCCACCGGTGAGTTTATGCTCAACGCCCAGGGCAATGCCGCCGGCGATAAAATACATCAATAGCCATTCAAGCAGCCGCGAACCGACCGGTTTGTGACCCGACGCCGGACGGTGCAGGAAAAACATGCGCTCACTTAACCATGGCAGGTTGGCCGCCACGAACGCCAGTCCCAGCAGTATCCAGACCGCGGTTTGTTCAGACATACGACAGGATCAGGCGAGTACGCCGTTACACAGGGCCAGCAAGGCGCCGGGAAACAGGCCAAGCCCGAGCACCAGCAGGCTGTTGGTGCTGACAGCGATCTGCAGGTCGGTATTGATCTTCAATGGCGCATCGGTCACCGGCTCATCAAAATACATCAGCTTGATGATGCGAATGTAGTAGAACGCGCCGATGATCGAGAAGAACACCGCAACCAGCGCCAGCCACACCATGTCGACATCGATCACGGCCTTGAGCACCGCCAGCTTGGCATAGAAACCCACGGTCGGCGGCACACCGGCCATGGAGAACATCAGGATCAGCATCATCAACGCAAACCATGGACTGCGGTCATTCAGGCCGCGAAAATCGTCCAGCTGGTCCGCCTCTTCGCCGCTCCGGCTGAGCAGGATAATGACGCCGAAACCGCCGATCGCCATCAGCGCGTAGGTAATCGCATAGAACATTGACGCGGAATAACCGCTATCCGTGCCTGACAGGATGCCGAGCATCAGGAAGCCGACATGCGATATGGTTGAATAGGCCAGCATGCGTTTCATGTTGGTCTGGGCAATGGCGACCACGTTACCGATGGCGAGCGACAGGACCGCCAGGATCATCAACATGCCCTGCCAGTCGACCAGCAAACCGCCCATCGATTCCGCCAGCAGGCGCATGGCCATGGCAAAGGCGGCAATCTTGGGCGCGCTACCGATAAACAGGGTCACGGCCGTGGGTGCGCCGTGATAGACGTCCGGCACCCACATGTGGAACGGTACCGCGCCGAACTTGAACGCCAGTCCAACGACGATAAAACAGAGCCCGAATACCAGTACCAGGCTGCGTTCGCCCTGTGCCGAAATCACATCGGCAATCGTGGCAATATCAAGGCTGCCGGTTGCACCGTACAACATTGACATCCCGTACAGCAGCATGCCGGACGCCAGCGCACCCAGCACAAAATATTTCATCGCCGCTTCCGAAGCCGTGGGCGAATCCCGGTCGAAGGCAACCATGGCATACAGCGACAGGGACAGCAGTTCCAGGCCCAGATACACCGTCAGCAAGCTGTGTGATGAAATCATGACCTGCATACCGAGCACCGCAAACAGCCCCAGCACGTAGTACTCGCCGCGCAGACCGCCCTGGGCCGTCATGTAACTGCGCGCATAGGCAAACGCACCGATAGTCACCAGGAACACACTGGTTTTCAGCAGCGCCGCCATCGGGTCATGGACATACATGCCGCCCAGCATTACCAGCGCCTCGTTATCGATCAGGCTGCCACTGATAAATGCAGCGACCAGCAGCGTCAGCTGCGCGAGCACATAACTTGCCTGGCGGTAACGGTCACCGACGAAGGCCTCGACCACCAGGATCAGGCAGGCCATCGTCAGGATGAAAATTTCCGGCGACAGCAGTAAATACTCAGTCAGTGTGATAATCATGATCGATTGCCTCAGGGACGCGCCGCTTCAAGCAGCGCAATACCGGTTTCCGCCGGCGGCAGCTTGGATACAGACAGGTGTGCCAGCAGGTTGTCGACACTGGCATGCATGATCTCGGTCAGCGGCGCCGGATAAAGCCCGAACAGCAGGACCATGGCAGCGAGGCTGGCGAGGATGACGAATTCGCGCTTATTGACGTCCTGCAACTGCCTCACGTTGTCGTTGGCGATCTCACCGAAGATCACGCGCTTGACCATCCACAGGCTGTAGGCTGCGCCCAGTATCAGCGTGGTGGCCGCCAGGAATGCAAACCAGAAGTTGGCCTTGAAGCTGGCGAGGATGACCATGAATTCGCCGACAAAGCCGGAGGTGCCCGGCAAGCCGGCATTGGCCATGGCGAACAGCACCATGAAGGCTGCAAAAACCGGCATGGTGTTGGCAACGCCGCCGTAATCGTTAATCTGGCGACTGTGCATACGGTCATACAACACCCCGACGCACAGGAACAGCGCACCGGAGATAAAGCCATGCGAAATCATCTGCACCATGCCGCCTTCCATGCCGAGTGCCGCACCGCTGAGTGAATCGTTGTTATCCATCAGCGTAAACACCAGGAAGATACCGAGTGTCACGAAACCCATGTGGGCAATGGACGAATAGGCAATCAGTTTCTTCATGTCCTGCTGCACCAGCGCGACGAAGCCGATATAGACGACCGCCACCAGCGACATCAGGATAATCAGCCAGTCCAGTGCATGACTGGCATCCGGCGTAATCGGCAAACTGAAGCGCAGGAAACCGTAGCCGCCGATCTTCAGCATGATCGCGGCCAGGATCACGGATCCGCCGGTCGGCGCCTCGACGTGCGCATCCGGCAACCAGGTATGCACCGGCCACATCGGCACCTTGACGGCAAAGGCCATGAGGAACGCGATAAAGATCAGGATCTGTTCCGTCATACCCAGTGACAGCACGTGGAAATCGAGAATGCTGAAGCTGTCCGCCTGCAGGTACATGTAAATCAGCGCCACCAGCATGAACACCGATCCCAGGAAGGTATACAGGAAGAACTTGATGGTCGCGTACACGCGCTTCGGGCCGCCCCATACACCGATGATGATGAACATCGGGATCAGCATGGCCTCCCAGAACACATAAAACAGCACGGCATCGAGTGCGGCGAACACGCCGTTCATAAGCCCTTCCATGACCAGGAATGCCGCCATGTACTGCGCTGCCTTGTCCTGGATCACTTCCCAGCCGGCCAGCACCACCAGCACCGTGGTAAACGTGGTGAGGATAATCAGCGGCATCGAGATACCGTCGACACCCAGGTGATAGTTGGCGCTGATGGCCTCGATCCACGGCACGTTTTCCTGGAACTGCATGGCGGCCGTGGTGAAATCGAAATTCGTATAGAGCGACAGGCTGAGGACAAACGTGGCCAGGGACACCAGCAACGCCATCACGCGACAGCCCGGATTACCCATTGCATCCATGGCAAGCAATGCCGCAGCGCCGGCAATCGGCAGCCAGACCAGCAGGCTCAACAACGGATAATCGATCATGCGCCGGCTCCTGTTGCGCGGAAGACGAACCAGTACAGCATCAGCACCAGGCCGATAATCATGCTGAAGGCATAGGTATAAAGGTGTCCGGTCTGGATCTTGCGGACGATCCCGGATGTCCAGCCCACCAGGCGGGCGCTGCCGTTGACCAGCAGGCCGTCGATAATGACCACGTCGCCGATACGCCAGAGCAACTGGCCGATACCGCGTGCGCCGCCGGCAAATACCACCTGGTTAAAGTCGTCCATGTAGTACTTGTTGACCAGTACGTTGTAGATCGCACTGAAGCGGCGACGCATGCTGTCGGCAAAACCTGGATTCTTCAGCGTCATGTACCAGGCCAGCGCGACACCGGCAATCGCCAGGTAAATCGCCCAGCCCATGAAGGCATGACCGACAAAACTCACCACGCCATGATAGTGCTCGGCAACAGCAGCAAGCGCACCATGCTCGGGCGATACGTGGATAACGCCGTCGAAGAAATCACCGAATACCACCGGGTCAATCACGTAACCGGACACCACGGAGAAGAATGCCAGCACGATCAGCGGCCCGGTCACGACCCACGGCGTTTCATGCAGATGCTCGCGGGTATGGGCATCCATGCGCGGCTTGCCGTGGAAGACGAGGAAATACATGCGGAAACTGTACAGCGCGGTAATGAACACACCCAGCAACACGGCGACATACACCAGCCCGGCACCCGGCAGCTGTGAATGATGCACCGCCTCGATGATGGTGTCCTTCGAGAAGAACCCGGAGAAAAACGGCGTACCTATCAGCGCCAGCGAACCGATCAGGCTGGTGATCCAGGTGATCGGCATGTACTTGCGCAGGCCACCCATGTTGCGGATGTCCTGATCATGGTGCATGGCGATAATAACGGAGCCGGCCGCCAGGAACAGCAGCGCCTTGAAGAAGGCATGTGTCATCAGGTGGAAGATGCCGGCGGCATACGCGGACACACCCAGCGCCACGGTCATGTAGCCAAGCTGTGACAGGGTTGAATAGGCCACCACCCGCTTGATGTCATTCTGCACAATACCGAGGAAACCCATGAACAGTGCCGTGATGGCACCGATGGTCATCACGAAGACCAGCGCCGTCTCGGACAATTCGAACAGCGGCGACATGCGCGCCACCATGAAAATGCCGGCCGTCACCATGGTGGCGGCGTGGATCAGCGCTGAAATCGGCGTCGGGCCTTCCATCGAGTCCGGCAGCCACACATGCAGCGGCACCTGCGCCGACTTGCCCATGGCGCCGATGAACAGGCAGATACAGATCACCGTCATCAGCGACCAGTCAGTACCCGGGATGACCTGGTACACCGCGTCCTGCAGCTGCGGCGCGCCGGCAAAAACAGTGGCGTAGTCCATGCTGTTAAACGCCATGTAGATCGCGGCAATACCCAGCAGGAAACCGAAATCCCCCACCCTGTTTACCAGGAATGCCTTGAGGTTGGCGTAGATCGCCGTCGGCCGCGTGTACCAGAAACCGATCAGCAGGTACGAGACCAGGCCCACCGCCTCCCAGCCGAAGAACAGCTGCAGGAAATTATTGGCCATGACCAGCATCAGCATGGAGAAGGTAAACAGCGCGATATAGCTGAAGAAGCGCTGGTAACCCGGATCATCATGCATGTAACCGATGGTGTAGATATGCACCATCAGTGACACGAAGGTCACCACGGTCATCATCAATGCCGTCAGGTTGTCGACCAGGAAGCCGATCTCGAAACGCACCCCGTCACTCACCATCCAGGTGTAGACCGACTCGTTGTACGTCTCGGCACCATCCAGGGCGAATAGTTTCAGGACATAAATCGACAACGCGCAGGATATACCCACGCCGAGGATAGTCACGGTATGCGCACCGGCACGCCCGATCACCTTGCCGAACAGGCCGGCAATGATGGCGCCCAGCAATGGCGCCAGTGGAATCGCGAGATAAATCTGCTCCATGGTCATCCCGTTACCCCTTCAGCCGATCCAGGTCCTGGACATTGATGGTGCGGCGGTTACGGAACAGCACCACCAGAATGGCCAGACCGATTGCAGCCTCGGCGGCAGCAACCGTCAATATAAAGAACACGAATACCTGGCCTGCCGTGTCGCCCAGGAAGTAGGAAAAGGCTATGAAGTTCATGTTGACGGCCAGCAACATCAGTTCGATGGCCATCAGCAGGATGATGACGTTCTTGCGGTTAAGAAAGATGCCCGCCACGCTCAGCGCAAACAGGACAGCTCCCAGGGTCAGATAATCAGATAACGCAATCATTTTAAATTCATCACTTGAATCCTGGAACAAACAAACCAGCCACAGAGATCACCGAGCACAAAGAGACAATAATTATTGTCATTCACTGTGATCCTGTCTGTATTCGAGTTTATTCTCCGTGTTCTCTGTGCCCTCTGTGGCTGATGTTTTTAAATTTCCGCAACCTAATCACGAACAGACGAACCCTGTTTCTCTTCCGACATCATCTTGACAACCCGTACCCGGTCAGTCGATTTGACGGCAACCTGTTGCGCCACGTTCTGCGACTTGGTCCCGGGACGCTTGCGCATGGTCAGGGCAATGGCCGCGATGATGGCAACCAGTAATATGACCGAGGCTATTTCAAACGGGTAAACATAATCCGTGTACAACACGCTGCCCAGTTCACGCACGTTACTGTAGTCGGCGCCGTGACGCTCGGGAATGGCGATGACATCACTGCCAAAATACTTCACTCCCACAACTGCAAACATCTCGGAAAAGACCACCAGCGCGATAATGACGCCGAGCGGCAGATAGCGGACGAAACCCTCGCGCAACGGCGACATGTTGATATCCAGCATCATCACCACGAACAGGAACAGCACCATGACGGCGCCGACATAGACCAGCACCAGCGTAATTGCCAGGAACTCGGCCTCCAGCAACAGCCACAGGCCGGCACAGGTGAAAAATGCCAGCACCAGGTGCATGGCCGCGTGTACCGGGTTACGCACCGTGATAACACGACCGGCGGCAAACACCAGGATCACGGCAAATACCCAGAATATGATGCGTTCGATATCCATACTCAGCGGAACCTCGCATCCTGCTGACGATCAGCGGCAATTTGTTGTTCGTGCCTGTCGCCTACCGCGAGCAGCATGTCCTTGGTCATGATGTTCTCACCCCGGTTCTCGAAGGCATATTCATACACACGCGTTTCCACGATCGAATCAACCGGGCAGGACTCTTCGCAAAACCCGCAATAGATACACTTGAACAGGTCGATGTCGTAGCGCGTGGTACGGCGTGTTCCGTCCTCGCGTTCCTCGGCCTCGATGGTGATCGCCAGCGCCGGGCACACGGCCTCGCACAACTTGCAGGCAATACAGCGCTCCTCACCGTTCGGGTAACGCCGCAGGGCATGCAGGCCGCGAAAGCGATTGGACTGCGGCGTCTTTTCTTCCGGGTACTGCACCGTTATCTTGCGTGCAAACAGGCGCGAACCCGTCAGCCGCATACCCTTGAGCAGCTCCCAGAGGAACAAACTTTTCAGAAAGTTATTGAAACCTTCCATAACCTACCTCAGTCGAACCACGGACCGATGTCGAGGATCACCGCAGCGCCCTCCACTACCAGCCAGACGATGGTGATCGGAATGAATACTTTCCAGCCGAGCCGCATGATCTGGTCATAGCGGTAGCGCGGGAATGTCGCGCGGAACCACAGGAACAGCAGCAACATGACGGACATCTTGGCGAACAGCCAGTGAACACCGTTGCCAAATACTGTTCCGAGTATTCCAGAAGAAGAAAGGAACTGATCTGAAAGTATTCCCTGGAATGGCGACAGCCAGCCGCCCAGGAACATCAGCGCGGCCAGTGCCGCGATCAGGATCATGTTGGCGTATTCAGCCAGGAAGAATACGGCAAACGCCATGCCGGAATACTCGACGTGGAAACCGGCAACAATTTCCGACTCGCCTTCCGACACGTCGAACGGCGCCCGGTTGGTCTCGGCCACACCGGAAATAAAATAGACCAGGAATAACGGGAACAACGGCAACCAGAACCAGTGCAGGAAACTGCCCTGCTGCGCCTCGACGATGTCTACCAGGTTAAGACTGCCGCCGGCGATCAAAACGCCGACCAGCGCAAAACCCATGGCGATTTCATATGACACGATCTGTGCAGCCGAGCGCATCGCGCCGAGGAAGGCATACTTGGAGTTGGATGCCCAGCCGGCAATGATGACGCCATAGACACCGACCGATGTCAGCGCCAGTACATACAAAAGACTGGCGTCGATGTTTGCCAGCACCAGGGTATCGGTAAACGGCAATACCGCCCAGGCAGCCAGCGCCGGCGCAATCGACAACATCGGCGCCACCACGAACAGGAAGCGGTTGGCGTTCGTCGGGACGACGATTTCCTTCATCAACAACTTGAGGGCATCGGCAATCGGCTGCAGCCAGCCGCGTGGACCGACCCGGTTGGGGCCAATACGCACCTGCATGTAGCCGATAATCTTGCGTTCGGCAAACGTCAGGTAGGCCACCGCACCCATCAGCGGGCCGACGATGCAGACAATCTTGACCAGTGTATACAGCAGCACATTGGCCTTGATGTCGTCCCAGAAGTGGAAACCAAGCATCACGACGGCCACGCCGAGCACGGTCGCCACCAGCCCTGTCAGCAGCAGCTGTCCCTTGTATTTTTGCAATACGGTTTCAGTCATGCGTTTCTCAGACCCGTTCCATGGTTAGCGGGCCGAAGGCGGCACCCAGCGATGCAGATGCCGTGGTACCCGACTGCAACCACACGCAACCATCGGTCACGCGCTCATCGATAGACACGTCCATGTCGACATTCGCATCACCCTGGCTGACCCGCACCCGGTAGCCTTCACGCACACCGGCGCTGTCCGCCGTTGAGGAATTAATACGCAGCAGCCCGGCAACCTGCCCGTCCGGACTTGCCTGCAATGACTGCGCACGTCGCACCAGCGAATCACTCGAGAGAATGGCGACATCACCGATTCGCTCAAGCTCGCCAGCCAACACCGCGTCCGCAACCGGACCATCGGCCTGCCGGTTGTCGAGTGCGGCCGACGCACACTGCGCGCGCAGCGCATCGCGAATTTCTTCTGTACCGGTTTGCGCAAACCCGTCGAGATCGAACTGGTTACCGAGTACGCGTAAAACTTTCCAGCCCGGACGGCTGTCGCCGACGGGACTGGCTACACCGGCAAAACCTTGCCAGCGGCCTTCGGCATTGACAAACGTGCCAGACGTTTCGGTAAACGGCCCGATGGGCAGCAACACATCGGCAAACGCCCGGGTCGCGTCACTCGCAAACGGACTGATCGAGACAACGAAATCGGCCGCTTCGACAGCCGCGCTGGCTGCTGCCGCGTCAAAGCAATCATTCGCCGGCTCGACATTAAAGAGTACGTAGGCAGCGAGCCTTGCCGACAACATATCGCTCGCATTCAGGCCGACGGTCTCGACACTCGTGCCCGCCGGTCCGCGGTGTGGCAATACACCGGCCAGCCAGCCGCCGACGGTGTTGGCGGCTTCCGGCAACAGGCCAAGCGTCGCACCGCTGCAATCGGCGATTACCTGTGCCAGTGCGCGTAGCAGTGAATACTGTGGATGACTGGTCGCCACGTTGCCCAACACGACCATCGCCTTATCGGCGTCTTTCAGGGCAGCGGCTATTTTCCGCTGGTTTTCATCGCTTGATGCATTGCCGATAGCTGTTTTAACAGCATCGCTACCCTTGCCTGCCGCATCGGGATAGCACGCGGCGATGCCGGCCAGGGTTGCCGCCAGCTGCGCGGGTGCTGCAATGGCCTTCGCATGCACATCAAACAGGAACTCGTAGTCCACCGGGTTGACGAACATGACCTTTGCGCCTGCCACGGCCGCCTTGCGTAAACGATGGCCGATGATCGGCTGGTCCTTGCGGATATTCGAGCCGATCACCAGCGCCGCATCGAGCGTTTCAATAGCCGCCAGCGGCAGGCCGAGTGACGGCATCATGGGCGCCTGTTGCTGATCGGTAAAATCGGACTGGCGCAGTCGATGGTCGATATTGCTCACACCGATGCCGCGCGCCAGCGCCTGTATCAGCGACATCTCTTCCAGCGTTGCCGTCGGTGACACCAGCATGCCGACCTGGTCAGCACCGCGTGCATCGAGCGTCTTTTTCAGTCCGTCGACGGTTGCCTGCAGAGCGGTTTCCCAGTCGGTGTCCTGCCAGTTGCCATCGACCTTGATCATCGGCGTGCTGACACGGTCATCACTGTACAGGCCTTCATAACTGAAACGGTCACGGTCCGACAGCCACACCTCGTTGACGTCCTCGTTCTCGCGGGGAACCACGCGCATGACCTGGCCACGACGGGTATGGACAAAAATATTCGAGCCAACGGCATCGTGCGGCGCGATGGTTGCGTGCTGCTGCAACTCCCACGCACGCGCCTTGAAACGGAATGGCCGCGACGTCAGCGCGCCAACCGGGCACACATCAATAACGTTACCCGACAGTTCCGACTCCAGCGATTTCTCGATATAGGTGCCGATTTCCATGTTTTCGCCACGACCGGTCGCACCCAGTTCCATCTTGCCGGCCACTTCGCGCAACATACGGATACAACGGGTGCAGTGGATACAACGGGTCATGTCCGTGGCAATCAGCGGACCGATGTACTTGTCCTTCACCACGCGTTTGCTTTCGGCGAAACGCGAAACATCCCGGCCGTAACCAAGGGCAAGATCCTGCAATTCACATTCGCCGCCCTGGTCGCAGATCGGGCAATCGAGCGGGTGGTTAATCAGCAGGAATTCCATGACGGCTTTCTGTCCGCCGGTGGCAATCGCCGATTTCGTAAAAATCTTCATGCCATCGGCGACCGGTGTGGCACAGGCCGGCAGCGGTTTCGGCACATTCTCGACCTCGACCATGCACATGCGGCAGTTGGCAGCGACCGACAGTTTCTTGTGATAGCAGAAGCGCGGAATACTGATACCGGCAGCGTCCGCGACTTCGATAATCATTGCGCCCTTGCGCGCCTGGTACGTCTGGCCGTCGATCTCGATGTTCACGGCGTTATCCGCCGGGATGTCCGGACGCGCACTCATGCGGCTGCTCCCGTAGCGGCCTTGCTGCCCACCATGCAGCGCTTGTGCGTGATGTGATATTCAAACTCGTCACGGAAGTGGCGCAGGAAGCCCTGCACCGGCCAGGCCGCCGCCTCGCCGAAGGCACAGATGGTCTTGCCGGCAATCTGGTCGGCTGCACTGAGTAACAGGTCGAGGTCCTCGGGACGGCCCTGCCCCTCCTCGATACGCTTGATAATGCGGTACATCCAGCCGGTGCCTTCGCGGCACGGCGTGCACTGGCCGCACGACTCGGCGTAATAAAAGCGTGATATGCGCATCGACGCCTCGACCATGCAGGTCGAATCATCCATCACGATGACGGCACCGGAACCGAGCGCGGAACCCGCCTTCGCCAGCGAGTCATAGTCCATGTCGGTTTCCATGATGATGTCGGCCGGCAGTATCGGCATGGACGAACCACCGGGAATAACGCCTTTCAGCGTATGGCCATCGCGCACGCCACCGGCCATTTCCAGCAATTCGCTGAACGGCAAGCCCATCGGCACCTCGAAATTGCCCGGCTTGTTAACGTGCCCGGAGACCGAGAATATTTTAACGCCGCCGTTGTTTGGCTTGCCAAGTTGCATGAACCATTCACCGCCGTTGCGCATGATGGCAGGCACCGAGGCCAGCGTTTCGGTGTTATTGATCGTCGTCGGCTTGCCATACAGGCCGAAGTTGGCCGGGAACGGCGGCTTGAAACGCGGCTGTCCCTTCTTGCCCTCCAGTGACTCCAGCAAGGCGGTTTCCTCGCCGCAGATGTAGGCGCCGGCACCGAGGTGACTGTAGCAATCGAAATCGACGCCGGACCCCTGGATATCCTTGCCGAGCAGGCCGGACTCGTAGGCCTCTTTTAACGCCTGCTCGAACCGTTCGAACGGCTCATGATGAAACTCCCCACGCATGTAGTTGTAACCGACCGTCGCGCCCATGGCATAACCGGCGATGGCCATGCCCTCGACCAGCGCATGCGGGTTAAAGCGCAGGATATCGCGGTCCTTGCAGGTACCTGGCTCGGACTCATCGGAATTGCACACGACATACTTCTGTACCGGCGCGTTGCGCGGCATGAAACTCCACTTCAGACCGGTCGGGAAGCCGGCGCCACCGCGCCCGCGCAGCCCCGAAGCCTTGACGATTTCAATGACCTCTTCCGGCGGCGTCTTTTCACGCAGGATTTTTTTCCACGCCTCGTAGCCGCCGACCTTGAGATAATTCCCGAGTGTCCACGGCTCATCGAACTGCAAGGTGTCAAAACAGACCTGTACCGTCATTGCCTACTCCAGTCCGTCCAGGATCTTGTCAACTTTCTCGGGCGTCAGCTGCTCGTGATAATGGCCGTTGACGGTCATCATCGGCCCACCGGAACAAGCGGC
>JAOULY010000268.1 GCA_029881775.1 Gammaproteobacteria bacterium | reverse complement strand
CGTCTTCGTCCAGCCACTTGCCGACCGGTATTTCCAGGTTGAATTCCTGCTGCAGCGCCTCTTCCAGGCCCTGGATATCCCATTGCTCGTCCATCGAGCCCGGTGGAATAAACTGGCTGACCAGCGAGTTCACAACATCTTCGCGAATGGCGTTGACGGTCTCGGAAACATCGTCCGTTTCCATCAACTCGTTGCGCTGTTCGTAAACCACGGTGCGCTGGTCATTGGCAACATCATCGTATTCGAGCAGTGTTTTACGAATATTGTAGTTATGCTGCTCAACCTTGCGCTGCGCATTCTCGATCGCCTTGCTCACCCAGGGGTGCTCGATCGCCTCGCCTTCCTCCATGCCAAGCTTCTGCATCAGCCCGGCAACGCGGTCTGAAGCAAAGATACGCATCAGGTTGTCCTTCAGCGACAGGTAGAAGCGGCTGGAACCCGGATCACCCTGGCGCCCGGAACGTCCACGCAGCTGGTTATCCACGCGTCGTGATTCATGCCGCTCGGTGCCGACAATGTGCAGCCCGCCGGCCTTGATTACCTGGTCATGGCGCTTTTGCCAGTCCTCGGTGTGCTTCCTGATCGCTTCTTCATCCTTGCTGTTCAGGGTTTCGAGTTCGACCTTGAGGTTACCGCCGAGCACGATATCGGTACCGCGGCCGGCCATATTCGTGGCAATGGTAATCGAACCGGGCCGACCGGCCTCGGCAACGATATTGGCCTCTCTGGCATGCTGCTTCGCGTTCAGTACTGCATGCTTGATATTGGCCTTCTTCAGCAGATTCGACAGGTACTCGGAGGTTTCGACTGACGCCGTTCCGACCAGCACCGGCTGTCCACGCTGCTGGCAGTCGCGCACATCTTCCATGATGGCGGCAAACTTTTCTTCCATCGACAGAAAGACCAGGTCACCCATGTCATTCCGGACCATCGGTTTGTGCGTTGGAATCACCACGACTTCCAGACCGTAAATCTGCTGCAACTCGAACGCTTCGGTATCCGCGGTACCGGTCATACCGGCCAGCTTGCCGTAGGTACGGAAATAATTCTGGAACGTGATGGACGCCAGCGTCTGGTTCTCATTCTGTATCTGCAGGCCTTCCTTGGCCTCGACAGCCTGGTGCAGGCCCTCGGACCAGCGGCGTCCGGGCATGGTACGGCCGGTGAACTCATCGACAATCACGACCTGCCCGTCCTGGACAATGTAATCGACATCCTTCTGGAACAGCAGGTGCGCCCGCATCGCGGCGTTCACGTGGTGCATGATGTTCAGGTTGGCGGCATCGTACAGACTCTCGCCTTCGCCAAGCAGGCCATGACGCGTCAGCATTTCCTCAACGTGCTCATGACCGGCCTCGGTCAGATATATTTGTTTGTTCTTTTCCTCCAGCCTGTAGTCGCCGGGACCGTCTTCCTCTTCCTGCAGCGTCAACTCGGGCACCAGGGCGTTCATCCTGACATACAGGTCCGAGTGCTCATCAACCGGGCCGGAAATAACCAGCGGCGTACGCGCCTCGTCAATCAGGATGGAGTCGACCTCGTCGACAATGGCAAAGGCGCGCGCGTTCTGCACACGATCAGCTGCCGTGAATGCCATGTTGTCGCGCAGGTAATCGAAACCGAATTCATTGTTGGTGCCGTAGGTAATATCAGCAGCGTAGGCCGCCTTCTTTTCCTCGAAACCCTGGCCACCGACGGTAACGCCCGTCGACAGGCCGAGGAATTCATACACCTTGCCCATCCAATCCGCGTCACGCCGTGCGAGGTAATCGTTCACCGTGACGACATGCACACCCTCACCGGACAGCGCGTTCAGGTAGGCCGGCAGCGTGGCGACCAGCGTCTTGCCTTCACCGGTGCGCATCTCGGCAATCTTGCCGTCATGCAGCACCATGCCGCCGATCAACTGCACATCGAAATGGCGCATATCGAGCACGCGACTTGCGGCCTCACGTACGGTCGCAAACGCCTCCGGCAACAAGTCATCGAGGGACTCGCCGGCGGCAAGCCGTGAGCGGAATTCATCCGTGCGGCCCCGCAGCGCCTCGTCGGACAGTGCCTTGAGACCGGACTCGAGATCATTAATGCGGGTAACCACCCGCGTCATGCGCTTCAGCTGTCGGTCGTTACGGCTGCCGAACAGCGATCGAAATATATTGAGGGCCATGAAATTCCAGAGAAAATAACGTCATTGTAGAGGCAGGCATAATACCGCATGTACCCGCAAATTAGCAGCAGGGAATGCACTGAAAACCGCCTGCGTGCAGGGGTGTCGAAAGAAAACGGGGACGGCCTATTTACCGATGTAGCGGGACGGGTTAACGGCCTTGCCGTTATGCAGGACTTCGAAGTGGACATGCGGCCCGGTCGAACGACCGCTGGACCCCATCAGGGCAATCAGCTCGCCCTTCTTGACGGCATCGCCGACTTCTACCAGGTTACGCTGATTGTGACCATAACGCGTGGCATAACCGTTACCGTGATTGATCTCGACCAGGTTGCCATAACCCGAACGCTTGCCGGACCAGCTGATCACGCCGTCACCGACCGCCACCACGTCTGATCCTTTTTTGCCCGCAAAATCGAGACCCTTGTGAAATTCGCGTTTGCCGGTGAACGGGTCATTGCGTTTGCCGAAACGCGACGACAGCCAGCCATCGGTGATCGGCCGGCCGGATGGCATCACCCGCTCACTCATGCTGCGGCTTAGCAGGACGGACTCCAGCACGGACAGCTGCTGTTCCCGGTCCGTCATTTCATGATCGAGATCGTCCAGCATGCCAATAAAATCGTTGAACGGGACGGATTTGCCCGGCATCGCGTCCTGCGGGCCACCCATAGGCGGCTGGCTGGCGAAGTCGAATTCCCCGGTGCCCAGGTTACCCTGGCTAACCAGCCGCTCGCCCAGCGCGTTCAGCCTCAGCATTTGCGCCTGTAACTGGCCAATGCGCAGCGTGAGGGCATCCAGGTCTGCCTGGGCCGAGTGCCGAACGGCCTCGATTTCCGCCTGCTTCTGGCGAACATCATCTTTCCATTCAGTGACATAGGCAAGCTCATCGGCGCCAATCCGGACACCGGAATAGAGTACGGCGCCTATCAGCAGTGCTATGCATGCGAATATCACCCCGATTAACATGACCGGGTTGATCTCGACGTTCCAGACCTGTCCCTGCCGCCTTGTAAATAGTATGATATTCATTCGCATCTGACCCGAAAATTCATGAACAAGCCCCTAAAAATCGGCAAATTGCTTGGAACTGGGCCGTTATCCCCATTACTGGCCCGGGCCCGCGGTATCGCCTCACTGGATGCACAGGTCCAACAATTACTGCCTCCCGCGTTGCAACCGCATTGCCACGTCCTGTCGGTACGGGACAAGGTGCTGGTGCTGTCTGCTGATTCCCCGGTCTGGGCAGCACGTCTCAGATTTCACGCGCCCAAACTAGTAAAACAGCTCTCAGTGCAACAAACTGTGACCGCGCACACATTCCGGATTCGGGTGATTCCACCAGAGAAAACAGCCACTTTGGCTGTCAAGCGTGCATCAGGTCGACCACCGAACCGCATCCGTGCGGCCGCATTAGCACAGGCCGCAGAAACTGTATCGGACCCGCGGCTGAAAACTGCACTGCTGAGACTGTCAAAACGATAGAAAAAAACTCAACTGATAAGTCGGGCGGACAGGATTTAGCCCGAACCA
>JAOULY010000267.1 GCA_029881775.1 Gammaproteobacteria bacterium | reverse complement strand
CAGCACCCGTTCGTCGCGGGTGAGTACGATCAGTTCGTGTGGTCCGGGCAGGATAAAATTCCTGAAACTGCGTTTCGACAGTCGGTCTGTCCTGAAGCAGGCCACTTCGATTGCCAGCAGTTCATCGAGGTCCTCGAGACGGGCCGTGCGTATTTTGTGGGTCGCCGTCATGCCAGCAGTCCACGCAGGGCGAGGTCGGTCACCTGGCGACCGCGAAACAGCACCTGCTGTTGCCAGCTGCGTTCGTCGGGACAGAAAAACCGCTTCAGCGCCTGTATCGTTTCGTCATCAATGTCGCGCACGGTGCCGCTTTCGCTCAGCCGGTTATGCAGCACCTGTTCATTGATCAGCGCCGTCAGCAGGCGGCGACTGTCAAAGCTGCCGAACTCCAGCGTGACGAAGCAGCCGCGTGACTGGATCACGTCATGCCAGTGATAGTCCAGCAGCCCCTGCTTGCGGCTGGAGACCGACTCACCCAGCTCGGTGGACCGGGCATTGTCGCCGTACCAGTCCAGTGCCCGCCTGAAGCCGTCGCTGTGCACGGGGTGGTCGTTGATCACCTCGCCGTAGCCGTAGGGCCCCAGCCCGGTATGCAAATCGATCACGGCGATGCGTTCGGCGCGGGCGAACGCGGGGGCGGCGGTGATCTCCTCCAGGATAGTGCGCGACCAGCTGGGGCCGTTGCCGCCGTAAAACAGGCCGTCGCGGTGCCGGTACTGGCCGCCGGTGACGGCCGCGGTAAAAGTGGCCAGGTCCATGTCCGGGTACAGCTGCGCCAGTGTGTCGGGCGTTAATGCGTCGGCCGCGAGCAAGCGCGCGTGCAGCCGGTCATAGTCCGGGTTTGCCGGCAGGGGCAGGGCAAAGTCGACGAAATTACGGTTGAGGTCGATGCCCTCGTGGTCGTAGCGGCGCAGCCAGGCAAAGCCCCAGGGATTAAACGCATGGATCATCACCACGCCCAGTGACGCGTTGGCATTCAGCACGGACTCGAGTAACGGCAGGCAGTCGCACTGGATGGCGGAGCCGGCAAAGCCCTCGACACCGTGGGTGCCGGAGACCAGCACCAGCAACCGTTGCGGCGTCGCACGCTGGCCAAGCTGCAGCACGTCGCAGCACAGGGGCTCCTGTTGCGGTCCTGACAGGGGGTGGGTGAAGCTCTGTCGGGCGCGTACCAGTGACGGTGCCATGCGCTGCCGGCCGGCAAGGAAGCGTTGCCGGGCGTCGCCATAGTGCGCGCCAAAGCAACCCGGGTCCTGTTCCGACATCAGCTTCAACATATATGCAGATCCGCGATAAAACTCGATCATACGCCGCGAAAAAGTCTTCCACCAAGTGAATAATTTTGTTGTGTTCCGGGTGGATCGGGATTAAAAATAACGGCCTTGGAGCCCCTCCATTTGTGAGTGTCCCGCATGACCGCATTTTATGTGGTGGTTGAGAACCTGGGCGACTGGCAACCGTATTATCCGAGCCAGGACGTGATCACCTTCGATGAGTATCTTGAGCGCGGCGTTGCTGTCAAGGGCAAGCGCGTGCGCGTCATTAACCTGTGCCGCAGTTACCGCTACCTCGGCACCGGTTATTACTGTTCGTTGCTCGCGGAGGCGCGTGGTCACCATGTGTTTCCCTCGGTGATGACCATCAACGACCTCGGCCGCAAGGATCTCGCCTTGCTGCAGCTTGAGTATGCCGAGGAACCCCTCAAGGCACTCAGTATTGCCAGTGAAGAAAACAGGCTGACCTTTCATTGCTGGTTTGGCCAGACCCGGGACAAGGCGCTGGCGCGTCTTGCGCAAAGCCTGTTCGAGAAGTTTCCCTGCCCGCTGCTGGAAATCACCCTGGAAAAGAAGGGTGGCTGGACGGTGCGCGCGGTCAAGGCCATTTCACTGAAGGCCCTGACTGACCCGGATGAGCAGGAGGCGTTTGCCAATGCCTTCGAGCATTTCAGTCGCAAGATGTGGCGCAAGCCGAAGGCGCGCAAAAGCTACCGTTATGACCTGGCGATGCTGGTGAATCCGGCCGAGGCGCTGCCGCCCTGCGATGAGCAGGCGCTGCAGCACTTCGAGTCGGCCGCAAATACCCTGGGTATTGCCATCGAGCGGATCACGCACAAGGACTACATGCGGCTGCCCGAATACGATGGCCTGTTCATTCGCGAGACCACGGCCGTCGATCACCACACTTACCGTTTCGCCAAGAAAGCCGAAGCGGAAGACATGGTGGTGATCGATGATCCTGCCTCGATACTGCGCTGCAGTAACAAGGTTTACCTCGCCGACCTGTTACGCACGCACAAAATACCGACACCCGTGTCCGTGATACTGAACCAGCCCGGGCACAAGTCATTAAAGGCGCTGGCCGAGCAGGTCGGCTTTCCCATGGTGCTGAAGGTGCCGGATGGTTCGTTCTCGCGCGGCATCATCAAGGTAAACGATCTGGCGGAACTGGAGGCGGGTGCCGCGACGCTGCTGAAAAACTCTGCGCTGCTGATCGCGCAGGAGTACCTGTACACGCAGTATGACTGGCGTATTGGCGTGCTGAACAACAAGCCCCTGTATGCCTGTCGTTACTACATGGTCGATAATCACTGGCAGATCTACCATCACGGTGAAACCACCGAGTCGGGTGATTACGATACCTTGCCCACCTTTGAAGTCCCCGCTGCGGTGCTGGATGCGGCCGTCATGTCGGCGCGCCTGATCGGTAACGGGTTTTATGGTGTGGACATCAAGCAGTCCGCCGACCGGGTGGTGGTGATAGAGGTGAATGATAATCCCAGTATCGAATCCGGTGTGGAAGACAATTACCTGGGCGAGCAGCTGTACGCAGAGATCATGGGCGAGTTCTTGCGCCGCATGGAGGCGCGCGGCCGCTAGGGGTTGTTTGCAGGCCGGCCCATTGCCGGTTGTTGCGGCGCTGGAAGAGTATTCTGGCGGTATCTACAATGCCTTCGAGTATATAAACATGCAGGATGAGGAGCCCATGAGTACGACTGCAGAAGTGTATGCACTCGCCTATTGCGCGCGTTTTGATATTGACCGGATGCAACGTCAACGCGACGACTCGCATCGCAGCGTGATTTGCCGCAACGTGCTGCACGAGACATGGCGATCGGGTGAGGTGTTTATTTTCGACTACGGCGTGCTGGTGTTCTGGCGCCTCGATGTTGAAGCGCGCTCGGAATACATTCGCGATATCCGGTCGTTTGCCAGCGAGCCGATGCCCATGGAGGTGGATGATCAATTCACCTTCGCGCACGGTTTGGACAAGCCGTTTATCAAGAATGATCACATCCACCTGGATAATGAGGCGGTCATGACGCGACTGGCGGTGTCTCACGGTATTGCCCAGTCCACCAAGCTCGCGCAATTTGAATTGCATGTGCAGAACACCATCAATGACACGGCACATATTCCCAGGAAGATCGCCGAAACCGGCAGCTCGCGCCTGTCGCGCAAAGAACTGGCGAAGCTGCGCGGCCGCCTGTTCCTCGTCTCGAGCGATGTCATGCTGAATTACGACCTGCTGGATGTGCCGGACTTTTTCTGGGAATACCCGGAGCTGCAGGTGTACTACTCAATGCTTTCCGATTACCTGGAAGTCAGGCAGCGCGTGGAGGTGTTGAGTAAAAAACTCGAAACCATCCACGGCCTGTTCGAGATGATGGCCGATGAACAAAAGCATAAACACTCCTCGCTACTTGA
>JAOULY010000266.1 GCA_029881775.1 Gammaproteobacteria bacterium | reverse complement strand
GTTTGTCCCTCTGGGCGTTGCCTTCACTTTTTATGTTGTCTTTATCATGGCCACCAGCATCGAACCCAAGGGACTGTTTCTGGCGGGCGGCGCCGCGGCCGGCTTCGTCGGCCTGCAGAGCTACTGGGTTTTCCGTGGCTTCTGTAAAAAACGCCCATTTATTATCGGAGCGGGTGTTATCGGTATCGCCGTTACCGTTGCTCTGCTGATGCTGTACATGTCCTGACCAACAGGGGTCCAGCAAAAGGGGACGGATTTATTTAGACGATTGAGCAAAAGGATTAAATAAATCCGTCCCATTTTGCTGAAACCGTAAATTCAGCAGATGTAGGGTGCGCCGTGCGCACCGGGGATACATGCAGCAGCGACTGGTGCGCACGGCGCACCCTACGATGTACCTTTTAATGACGGGAACTGGCAGAACTCTCTACATAGCGTCCACATGAAAGTAGACGCAATCAATCGAGAGCCGCTAACAAATTGATTAAATGGTGGGTCGTGAAGGATTCGAACCTTCGACCATCGGATTAAAAGTCCGGTGCTCTACCAACTGAGCTAACGACCCATATCGTCAAATGACTGTCCTGAACAGGACGGTGGCATCATACCGGGACTGCCCGAAATGGCAAGTCCCGGCGGCTGTAAAGCTTTGTTTCTGGGCAGGTAATATCTAACCTTCTGATTCCACATGTGGAGATTGCTTCGCTTCGCTCGCAATGACGGGTGGGCGTTCGCAATGACGGGAAGGGGTTAAACCTTGTCCAGGCGGCGAAGAGCGTTCGGCAGCAGGTGCAGATCGGCCAGTGACGCGACCAGCGCCTTCGGGAAGGTCGCCTCCTCTTCGTAGACCATCCTGTAGTACTGGATCTTCATGGTCAGGGCGCTGCCCAGCACGATGGCGAAGAAGGTCAGGAACGAGCCGACCGCCAGCGTCGAGATACCCGTGATGGCCTGGCCGATGGTGCAACCCAGTGCCAGGGTGCCGCCCAGACCCATCAGGATGGCGCCGATCAGGTGAGCGGCGAAATCGCCGAACGAGCTGAACCACTCGATGCGGAAACCGCGGCTGAGCACTGCCCAGGCGAACGAACCCAGCACGACACCAAAGAACGCCATGACCCCGAAGGTCAGCAAGGATTTATCAAAGCCCTTGCCCGCGTAACTGACCGTCGCCGCCATCGGATTGATGAAGGTAAAGGACTGCGGGGATAGCGGCCGCGCCTGTGCAGGCTTGCCTTCGTTGGAATCTGCCAGCATGTCCCATTCCTGGTAGTAACCGCCTAGCGACACCCGTTCGTCATCCGCATTGATCTGGACATTACTGGTGACATACCAGGCCGCCAGCACGGCCAGGCCGATGACCAGTCCGCCGAGGATGTTGTCGAAACCGCCACGGAAATCGGATGACTTGAAGACAAACACCAGCAACAACAGGCCGATCACGCCACCGATGACAAGGCGCGCCATCGCCACGGCATCACCGCCGAACAGCGCACCGAGGTCCTGGCTTGTACCGAGATCAACCGAGAGCGGCCGTATCCAGTCGTAGAACATGAGCGAGAATATGGTTTTGTCACCACCCGGGAACGGGTTAACCATGTAGTAGGCAATGACGCCGATCACCAGCATCACCATGATCGACTTGATGTTGCCGCCACCGATGCGGACCAGGCACTTGTTGCCGCAACCGCTGGCCAGCGTCATGCCGATACCGAACATCAGGCCACCCAGCAGGTGTTCGGCCCACAGGAACTGGCCGGCGCGGTATGGCGGGAATGCTTCGCCGGGTTTGGCCAGACCGAAGTATTCAAGCAGCGCCACACCGATCACGGCAACGGCGATGGCCAGCAGCCAGGCGCGGAAGCGGCCGGTATCGCCGATATTGACCCAGTCGGAGACGGCGCCCATGGTGCAGAAATTGGTCTTGTTCGCTACCGCGCCCATGATGAAGGCGATGCCGAAGGCGGACCAGAGGAAGAAAGACTGGGCTTCGAGGAAACTGTCAAATGTCATGGTCGGGGTTCCCTGTGAAAGTCAGATTTGGAAATCATGGGGGGTTATATTACAACAAGTTTCCGGGGTTTAGGCCTGAATCAGGTGCGGTACACGGATTACCAGGGTTTTATACCGTGTGGTAATGCGATCGCAGTGGATGTTTTGTTCGCGGACGCGGTCCGCTCCTACAGCGCCTGCCCGATCAGGTGATTTCTGCCCGGCGTGTTAAACAAAATAGCGGGTCGGGTCGGTTATCCCGGCGGCCCGGAAACCCTCGGCGCGCAGGCGGCAGGCATCGCACACGCCGCAGGCATGACCGTTGGCATCGGCGGAATAACAGGACACGGTTTGCGCATAGTCGACACCGAGGCGAACCCCCTCACGGATGATGTCGGCCTTGCTCATTTCGATCAGCGGCGCATGGATGGTAAAACGCCCGCCCTCGGCACCGGCCTTGGTCGCGACATTGGCCAGTGCCGTGAATGCCTCGATAAATGCCGGCCGGCAGTCGGGGTAACCCGAGTAATCCACCGCATTCACACCGATGAAGATATCGCGCGCGTTGAGCACCTCGGCCCAGCCGAGCGCGAGGGCGAGGAAAATGGTGTTGCGTGCCGGTACGTAGGTGACCGGTATGCCCTCACCGGGGTGGTCGGGGACGGCGATGTGGTCGTCGGTCAGCGCCGAGCCGCCGATTAGATCCAGGGCGAGTGGAATGATTTTGTGTGCGGAGACATTTGCGTCGCGCGCGAGAGTTTTCGCCGCTTGCAGTTCGGCATTGTGGCGTTGGCCGTAGGCCAGGCTCAGCGCATAGCAGTCATAGCCCTGTTCACGGGCGATGGCGAGTGCGGTGATGGAATCGAGTCCACCGGAGAGCAGGATGACGGCTTTTTTCATGGTACGAAGTTTATCAAACCAGTATTCGGTAAACCTGTTTTTGTAGGAGCGCCTTGCAGGCGCGATTGAATTCAAAATCGCGCCTGCAAGGCGCTCCTACAGTTATCCTGATATTAGCAATTGCCCTGCGAGCTCAGTGGCCCGGTTCATTGTTCCAGAGGATTTTGTGCAGTTGCAGTTGCATGCGCACCGGCAGGCGATCTTCCAGTACCCAGCCGGCGAGTTCGGTTGCGTCCTGTTGACCGAACGACGGCGAGAACAGCACGCCACAACGTGCGGCGAGGTCATGCTTTGTCAGCATATCGACTGCCCATTCATAATCCGCCCGGTCACAGATGACGAACTTGACCTGGTCGTGCGGCAACAGCAACGGCAGGTTCTCGTAACGGTTGCGTTCCACTTCGCCGGAACCGGGTGTCTTCAGGTCCACGACCTTGACGACCCGCGGGTCAACGTTGCTCACATCGAGTGCGCCGCTGGTCTCCAGTGAGACCTGGTAACCGCGATCACACAACTGCGTCAATAACGGCAGGCAGTTCTTCTGTGCCAGCGGCTCACCCCCCGTGACCGTGACATACGGTGTGTCATAGGCAGCCACGGCCTCGACAATGGCATCCAGCGTCTGCCACTCCCCGCCGGTGAAAGCATATTCCGTGTCGCAATAGCCGCAGCGCAGCGGGCAACCGGTCAGGCGCACGAACACCGTCGGGTAACCCACCGTGGCGGATTCACCCTGCAGGGAATGGAATATTTCCGTGATACGCAGGCGTGGGGCTTCGTTCATGGGGGCATTATACCGACCCGGGGTGTGGCGCGA
>JAOULY010000021.1 GCA_029881775.1 Gammaproteobacteria bacterium | reverse complement strand
GTCAGAATCGCTGCATAGAGCCACGCCGCCACGGCTGGTGATAGACCACGACAGCCAGACACAGGCGCGTGGCGAACAGGTCAAGGTCCAGTCGGATATGCTGGATAACATGGTTAATCATGCAGGCGAGATTAATATCTACCGGGCACGCATGGAGAAGCAGATCAGCGACTATCGCTTCAACCTGTCCGAGCTTGACCAGACCATCAGCCGCCTGCGTGACCAGTTACGCCAGCTCGAAATGGAGACCGAGGCGCAGGTCCTGCACCGTTATGAGCAGGAGTCTGATCAGCGTAATGCGGATTTCGACCCGCTTGAGATGGACAGGTATTCCAACCTGCAGCAGCTGTCACGCTCCCTGATGGAAAGTATCAGTGACCTGAGCAGTCTGCAGGACCTGATGGAAAATACCACCCGCGATTCCGAAACCCTGTTACTGCAACAGTCACGCGTCAGTACGGAACTGCAGGAAAACCTGATCCGTACACGCATGATACCGTTCGCGAGTCTGTCGCCGAGGCTGCGCCGGATTGCACGCCAGGCAGCCCGCCAGCTGGACAAGAAGGTAGAGGTTTCACTGGTCGGTGAAGATGGCGAAATGGATCGTGCGGTTGTTGAGCGGATTATCGCTCCGCTCGAACACATGTTACGAAACTCGGTTGCGCACGGCATTGAATTGCCGCGTGTCCGCAAGGCAGCCGGCAAGCCGGTGACGGGTAATATCGATATCGAGTTTGAACGGGATGGTTCGGAAATCGTGTTACGTATTTCCGATGACGGTGCCGGTATGCAAATCGATGCTATCCGGAAGCGCGCTATTGAGCGTGGCATGATCACCGAGGCCGCGGACCTTCCGGATGAGGATATCATCCAGTTCGTACTGCAAACCGGGTTCAGTACCGCCAGCGAGGTCACGCAGATATCAGGGCGTGGTGTCGGCATGGACGTGGTAAACAGTGAAGTGAAGCAACTGGGTGGTTCGTTGCATATCGAATCAGAGCAGGGCAAGGGTGCAACATTTACCGTGCGTCTGCCATACACGCTTGCAATCAACCAGGGCATGCTGGTGACGGCTGGCGATGAAACGTTCTGTGTTCCACTGGCCAGTGTCGAAGGTGTGGTTCGGTTCTATCCAGAGGAATTAAGGGCATGTTACAGCGATGGACAGCAGTTATTCGAATACGGCAGTAACGAATACCGGCTGAGACATCTGGCCAGCCTGCTGGAAACCGGCAATGTGACCTATCCTGGCGAACGTGAACAGGTGCCGGTGCTGCTGGTTCGTGCCGGCGAGAAACGCATCGGCTTTCACATCGAAGCACTGCAGGGTATACGTGAAGTCGTCATCAAGCCGGTTGGTCCGCAGCTCAGTACCGTTGATGGTATTTCGGGAGCGACGATTCTTGGTGACGGGCGCGTCGTTATGATCCTGGATATGGTGGCTGTATCGCGTCGCGAAGCTGTATCACAACCGGCATCGGCTGCCGCTCACGTCGGTCAGACAAGCGGCGAACTTGTCGTTATGGTGGTTGATGACTCGATTACCGTGCGCAAGGTGACGACGCGCCTGCTGGAGCGAAACGGCTACAAGGTTGTGACTGCCAAAGACGGTGTCGATGCCATGGGCAAGCTGCAGGAGAGTGTTCCGGATATCATGCTGCTGGATATCGAGATGCCGCGTATGGATGGTTTCGAACTGGCAACACACATGCGCAACGATGATAACCTCAGGCATGTGCCGATCATCATGATTACATCACGTACGGGCGACAAGCATCGCGAGCGTGCAGAGCAGATCGGCGTGCAGCGTTATCTTGGCAAGCCATACCAGGAAGCCGATCTGCTGGATTCCATTCACCAGATTATCGGCGTAACAGGCGAAATGGCCGAAGCCTGAGGCTGGCGGACACCGGAGGATCAGAAATTGGAAACAAGCCAGGAAAAAATTCGTAGTTTATGGGTCCCGCTGAGGGGTATGAATCTGTTGCTGCCAAACATGGCGGTAGCCGAGATCAGCAGCTATCGTGTTCCCGAACCACAGGCGGATACGCCTGAATGGGTGCTTGGTACGGTGAAGTGGCGTGGTGAAAATATCGCTGTTCTCTCGCTGGAAGCACTGTGTGGAATACGCGTGCCGTCCAACCCGGTATTTTCACGATTGATGATCGTCAACTCGGTACGCCCCGACAGTACGGTGAAGAACTACGCCATTGTTACCGCCGGCCTTCCCGGACTGATACAGTTTGGGCATGATACGCCCGATGAATTCTCGGATTTCGAGGATGAGGGTTTGAAGTGCATGGTACGTATCGGCAACGAGGAAGCCGTTATCCCCGACCTGGAATACCTGCAGGGCAAGCTCGAGGAGCAGTTCGGCAGGGCTGCCTGAATCACCCCGTAATATTATCTGATCGCGCCTGCAAGGCGCTCCTACGCAATTGATACATCCCGTAGGAGCGCCTTGCAGGCGCGATTAAACCCCTTAACGAAAATCGCCCCACAGGGTTTGTATGCCCGACAACGCCACCAGTGCGGCGGTTTCGGTGCGCAGTATTCTTGCGCCCAGGCGCACGCCGGTAAAGCCGGCCGCTTCGGCCTGTAATTTTTCTTCCCCGTTCATCCCGCCTTCCGGCCCGACCAGTAGCGTAATGGTCCCGTCCGGTTGTGACAGGTCGGCGAGCACTGTCTGACTGTCCGGTTGCAACATCAGTCCGGGCCCGCTGTTATGATTTCCGGTCAACCACTCCGGGTAGGCAAGCGGTGGTTGCAGTGTCGGTAATGTTGCGCGGCCGCATTGTTCGCAGGCACTGGAGATGACGCCCTGCCAGTGACGGATGCGTTTATCCAGCCGTTCGCCGCGCAGATGACTCTGGCTGCGTTGCATCCAGAGTGGCTGGATATCGCCGACACCCAGCTCGACGGATTTCTGCAGTATCAGGTCCATGCGGTCATGGCGTGCAATGCCCTGTGCCAGCCGGATGTTCAGGCAGGATTCCGGCAGGGTGTCGACCGTGTCGCCGATCTCGAGGCTTATTTCGCCGCGGCCCTTGCCCGTGAATGTGGCGGTGTATTCATTGCCATCACCGTTAAATACCCTGAGAACCGCGCGCTCACGCAGTCGCAATACATGCGTGACATGATGAGCGGTTTGACCGCTGACGGTGATGGTTGAATTGCTTGCCAGTTCCTGCTGCAGGTAGACGCGAGGTATGCGCATGCCGCTAGCCACGGGCAGCCGCGTCGATGCCGTCCCTTGCGACCCGTGCCATCAGGGCAATTTCATCAGGCGTTACGACGTAGGGTGGCATGAAATAAATGACGTTGCCGAGCGGGCGCAACAGTACACCGTTCTGCAGGGCATGCCGGTATACATGCAGGCCGCGTCGTTCCTTCCAGTCCCATGGCTCTCGACTTGCCTTGTCCTTGACCATTTCGATTGCCAGGATCATGCCCGTTTGCCGTACCTCTGCAACGTGCGGATGGTCGACCAGCTCCGCGGTGGTTTCCTGCATGGCCTTAGCCAGTGTGGCATTATTTCCGATAACGTCATCGTCGTTGAAAATGTCCAGGGTGGCGAGTGCGGCCCGGCAGCCAAGCGGGTTACCGGTATAACTGTGCGAATGCAGAAAGGCTGTCAGGTTTTCATAATCATCATAGAACTGTTCGTAAATTTTATTGCGTGTTACTACAACTGACAATGGCAGGTAACCACCGGTCAGTCCCTTGGACAGGCACAGAAAGTCGGGTGTAATACCGGCCTGCTCACTGGCAAACAGGGTACCGGTGCGGCCGAATCCGACGGCGATTTCATCGGCGATCAGGTGGATGCCGTAACGGTTGCAGGCATTGCGCAGGCGCTCAAGGTATACCGGGTGATACATGCGCATGTTGCCGGCACACTGCACCAGCGGCTCGATGATGACGGCGCATATTTCACCGGCCTGCTGGCGGAGAATGGTATCCATTTTTTCAAACTGGCGCAGACTGTACGCGCGCCAGCTCTCGCCGGTTTCACGCAGGTAACAGTCGGGCGAGGGCGCGGTGATGGTTTCCAGCAGTAGTGGCTTGTAGGTTTTTCGATACAGTTCGACATTACCCACGGCCAATGCGCCCAGTGTTTCGCCGTGGTAGCTGTTTTCCAGCGTGACAAATTTTGTTTTTCCTGACTTTCCCTGGTTGAGCCACGCGTGGAAACTCATTTTCAGCGCGATTTCAACTGCCGAGGAGCCGTTGTCGGCGTAAAAACACCGGTCGAGACCGGGGGGTGTGATTTCCACCAGGCGTTCGGACAGTTCTATGACGGGCTCGTGCGTAAAGCCGGCGAGCAGCACATGTTCCAGTGACTCAAGCTGGTCTTTCAGTGCGGCATTGATGCGCGGGTTGGCATGTCCGAACAGGTTTACCCACCATGAACTGATAGCGTCCAGGTAGCGATTGCCTTCGAAGTCTTCAAGCCACGCGCCTTTCCCGGACCGTATCGGTATGACCGGCAACGTCTCGTGGTCCTTCATCTGCGTGCACGGGTGCCACAGGACGGACAGGTCGCGCCGGGAAAGTTCTGCGTTGGTCATGGGGGGAATTTACCAGAAAACATTGTCGCGCAAAGTCGCGAAGGCGCAAAGAAAGTTAATGAATCCACAATTAATTCTTCACTGCGAGGTGGTGAAGTCTGCGTTGGTCATGGGGTGAATTTACCAGAAAACATTGTCGCGCAAAGTCGCGAAGGCGCAAAGAAAGCCTAGAAATTTACAATTAATTCTTCGCTGCGTGGCCACGAAGTGGCCTGGCAGCCTTCAAGTGATTAGTTCCATGGTCCAGGCCAGACTCTCTACTGCTTTTCAGTCTCACCTTCTCTATCTGCATCACGCTCGTCATGACGGCATCCTGATGATTGATCTGAGTTTCTATAATTTTCCCGGCGTGAAATATATTTGTCACACGCGGATTATAAATCAGGCCTGGTCGTGATACCTGCGAAGACGTGATTGTCGGGGGGTAAATAAAGACTTTCTTTGCGCCTTCGCGACTTTGCGCGATACAGGTTTTATTCCGTCGACAAACCCAGGTTTTTCCAGATCGCCACTGAAGGTGATGCGCGGTTCAGTGTGTAGAAGTGCAGTCCCGGTGCGCCCTGCGCCAGTAATTTTTCACACAGGCCGGTGACAACCTCATCGCCGAACGCACGGATCGAGTTGGTGTCTTCACCGTAGACCGCCAGCCGTTTGCGAATCCAGCGAGGAATCTCCGCGCCACAGGCATCGGAGAAACGTGCCAGTTGGTGATAATTCGTGATGGGCATGATGCCTGGCACAATCGGGATGCCGATGCCCGCCTTTTCGCAACGCTCTACAAAATGGAAATAGGCGTCGGTGTTATAGAAGTATTGCGTGATAGCGCTGTTTGCGCCGGCAACAACCTTGCGTTTGAAATTTGCCAGGTCCCGGTCAGGGCTGCTTGCCTGCGGGTGATATTCCGGATAGGCGGCCACCTCGATATGGAAATGATCGCCGGTTTCCTCGCGTATAAATTCAACCAGTTCATTGGCGTAGCGAAATTCGCCTGCCTCGACCATGCCGGATGGCATATCACCACGCAATGCGACGATATGCCTGATGTCATTGCTGATGTAGTTCGCCAGCATCTCAGCGATGTTTTCCCGTGTCGAACAGATGCATGAGATGTGCGGTGCAGTTTCAATGCCGGTTGCCTGTTGAATGGCGGTTACGGTTTCAAAGGTGTGATCCCGGGTTGAGCCGCCGGCGCCAAACGTTACTGAAAAGAAGCGGGGCTTGAGTCGGGCAAGTTTTGTCTGCGTTGAACGTAATTTCTCTTTCCCTTCCAGGGTCTTGGGCGGAAAGAACTCGAAGCTGAATATCGGTGCTGGGGATGTCATGGTGCGAATTGATTGCCTGATAAATGCTGTAATGGCGTAAAGAGTTCAATCACGTCATTCCGGCCTTGGCGGGAATGACGTGATTGATGTTCGTGCCTGCAAGGCTCTCCTGCGGTCTTCCGTTTTCTGTTCCTCGCTAGTAGCGATAGTGCTCGGGCTTGTATGGCCCGTTCACGTCCACGCCAATGTAGTCAGCCTGTTGCGGCGACAGTTTCGTCAGGTTGGCGCCAATCTTGTCGAGATGCAGGCGCGCCACTTCCTCGTCCAGTATCTTCGGCAGTGTGTAGACTTCGTTACTGTAGTTATCGCCACGGGTCCAGAGTTCGATTTGTGCCAGCGTCTGGTTGGTGAAGCTGTTGGACATGACGAAGCTCGGGTGGCCGGTGGCGCAACCAAGGTTCACCAGGCGGCCTTCGGCCAGCAGGATGATGCGGTTCCCGCTTGGTAATATAATGTGGTCGACCTGTGGCTTGATGTTGTCCCACTGGTACTGCTTCATGCCGGCAACATCGATTTCGTTATCGAAGTGGCCGATGTTGCAGACAATTGCCTGGTCCCGCATCTTCACCATGTGATCATGGGTGATAACGTTGTAGTTACCGGTTGCGGTGACGAAAATGTTCGCCTTGTCAGCGACATCATCCATGGTGACGACGCGGTAGCCTTCCATCGCTGCCTGCAGCGCGCAGATAGGATCGATTTCCGTCACCCACACGGTGCAACCCAGCCCCTTGAGTGATTGCGCACAACCCTTGCCGACATCGCCGTAACCGATGACGACCGCGATCTTGCCGGCAATCATGACGTCGGTTGCACGCTTGATACCGTCGACCAGTGATTCACGGCAGCCGTACAGGTTATCGAACTTGCTCTTGGTGACCGAGTCGTTGACGTTGATGGCCGGGAACGGCAGCTCGCCGCTTTCCTGCATCTGGTAGAGACGATGCACGCCCGTGGTGGTTTCTTCGGTAACACCCTGGATATTTTTCAGGATGTTTGAATAGAAACCGGGTTTCTCGTCCAGGCGTTTCCGGATGCTTTTGTACAGCGCGATTTCTTCCTCGCTACCCGGATTATCGAGCACGGACGGATCTTTTTCCGCTTTTGAACCAAGGATGATCAGCATGGTGGCATCACCGCCATCATCGAGGATCATGTTCGGCGTACCGCCATCATGCCATTCCATGATGTTGTGCGTGTACTGCCAGTAGTCATCCAGTGACTCGCCCTTCCATGCATAGACCGGGATATCGCGCACGGCAATGGCGGCGGCGGCATGGTCCTGGGTGGAGAAGATATTGCATGAGGCCCAGCGAACTTCGGCACCTAGATCGATAAGGGTTTCGATGAGTACGGCAGTCTGGATGGTCATGTGCAGGCTGCCGGCCACGCGGGCGCCCTTGAGCGGTTTTTCCGTTGCATATTTTTCGCGTAATGCCATGAGTCCTGGCATTTCCGTTTCGGCAATCGCTATTTCCTTGCGGCCCCAGTCGGCCAGCTTGATGTCGGCCACCTTGTAGTCCGGTGACAGGTTCTCTGCTGTTTGCGTATTCATGCTTATCCTTATCCTCGTGTCTGTCAGACGGCTTGTTCTGATTGTTGCAGGCCGGCGGCATCGCGCAGTGCGGCCGCCTTGTCCGTTTGCTCCCAGGTAAAGTGACTGTCTTCGCGGCCAAAATGACCATAGGCAGCTGTTTGCAGGTATCCCGGTTTCAGCAGGTCCAGCATCTTGACCAGGCCGCGCGGGCGCAGGTCAAAGTGTTCGCGTACCAGTTCCTCGAGCCGGGCTTCATCCAGCTTGCCGGTGCCGAAGGTATTGATGGTGATGGAGGTCGGTTCGGCGACGCCGATGGCATAGGACACCTGGATTTCGCAGCGCTCCGCCAGTCCTGCCGCGACGATGTTTTTCGCAACATAGCGTGCCGCGTAAGCGGCCGAGCGATCGACCTTGCTCGGGTCCTTGCCGGAGAAGGCGCCGCCGCCATGACGGGCCATGCCGCCATAGGTATCGACGATAATCTTGCGTCCGGTCAGGCCGCAATCACCCACCGGACCGCCGATCACGAAGCGACCGGTCGGGTTGATATGGATGTTTTCCAGCGCACACTGGTCCAGCCACTCGGCGGGCAGCACGGGCTTGATGATTTCGTCCATGACGGCTTCGCGGATGGCTTTCAGTTCGATATCGGGATCGTGTTGCGTCGACAGCACGACCGCTTCGATTCCGACCGGCCGGTTGTTTTCGTAACGGAACGTGAGCTGGCTCTTGGCATCCGGGCGCAGCCACGGCAGTGTGCCGTTCTTGCGCACTTCCGCCTGGCGTTTGACCAGGCGATGCGAATAGGTGATCGGGGCGGGCATGAGCACGTCCGTTTCGTTGCTGGCATAACCAAACATCAGGCCCTGGTCGCCGGCACCCTGTTCATGGTCATCGGTCTCGTCAACGCCCATGGCGATGTCGGGCGACTGTTTGCCGATGGCGTTCAAGACGGCGCAGGACGCCCAGTCGAAGCCGACTTCGGAACTGTCATAACCGATTTCGCGCACAGTTTGACGGACGATTTCCTCGAGATCGACCCAGGCGCTGGTGGTTACCTCGCCGGCTATGATGACCATGCCGGTCTTGACCATGGTCTCGACCGCCACGCGTGCATGCGCGTCGTCGGCGAGGATGGCGTCGAGAACGGCATCGGAAATCTGGTCGGCAACCTTGTCCGGATGCCCTTCGGAAACGGATTCTGATGTAAATACTTGAAATTTGGTCATATTATTTAGTTTGTGAGGTAGACAATCGGTCAAGTGTACAGTACATAAGTGATATTTTCATCCTGACCGCACTCGCCTAAAGTAGCCAGACACACTGGCCGGACGGAGATCGCAATGGCTCGCACCGAAACACCTGTTTGTGAATTCAACACCCCGGCACCAGACTTTAACCTGCCCGGAGTCGACGGACGTAACTGGTCGCTGGCAGATTGCCGTGGACCCAATGGCTTGCTCGTCATGTTCATCTGTAATCACTGCCCGTTTGTGAAGGCTATTCGCGACCGCCTGGTCCGCGATACGCGTGAACTGCGTGATCTTGGCGTGCACAGTGTCGCCATCATGTCCAACGATCCAACCTTATATGAGGAAGACAGCTTCGAGAACATGCAGGCAGTGGCGCGTGAATTCAATTTCCCCTTTCCCTACCTGCTGGATGAAAGCCAGGCCGTCGCCATCGCTTATGGTGCTGTTTGTACTCCGGATTTCTTCGGCTACAACGCTGATCTCGGTCTCCAGTACCGGGGGCGGCTGGACGCCAGCGGGCGGGAGCCGGCGGCCGTGGATGCGCGTCGCGACCTGTTCAACGCGATGCGTCTGATCGGGGAGACGGGCCGTGGACCGGCTGAGCAGATTCCCAGTATCGGTTGCTCGATCAAGTGGCGGGAATCGATTGAGACCGCCTGAATCGTGGGCCAATAAGTTATTGTTATACCGCAATAAACGCCTGAGTGACTGACGCATGGCCGGGTAGCCCCGTGCTATTGCCGTGCGCCACAAACTAAGAGAGAATAACGCGCCTTATCAAGGTGACAATGGTCGGTGGGCTGCAGGGGCACCTGCGGTTGCCATGATCGAAGAACACAACGCAATGACTGCCTCGGTGCGGATCGGCACGGGAGGCTTTTTTTGTCGCCGAACCCGGGACGGGCAGCCAGGCTTGTTGGTTTGCCGGACGAATTTCCCGGTGTCATCGCGATGACAACGACAGCACAGAATTCAAAATCAGAACAGGAGAACTACATGGCCCAGCGTAAAGAACTTGCGAACGCCATTCGCGCCCTCAGCATGGACGCCGTGCAGAAGGCGAAGTCTGGACATCCTGGTGCACCGATGGGTATGGCGGATATCGCCGAGGTGTTATGGAACGATAACCTGAAGCACAGCCCGTCCAATCCGAAATGGTCTGATCGCGACCGCTTTATCCTTTCCAACGGCCATGGCTCGATGCTGATTTATTCGTTGCTGCATCTCACCGGATACGACCTCAGCATCGATGACCTGAAAAACTTCCGCCAGTTACATTCAAAGACGCCGGGTCATCCCGAGTACGGTTATGCGCCGGGTGTCGAGACCACCACCGGTCCGCTGGGGCAGGGCATCACCAATGCAGTCGGTATGGCGATTGCCGAACGTTCGCTGGCTGCTGAATTCAACCGGGACGGACATGAGATCGTAGATCACAACACCTGGGTATTCCTTGGTGACGGCTGCCTGATGGAAGGCATTTCCCACGAAGCCTGTTCGCTTGCCGGTACGCTGGGTCTGGGCAAGCTGGTTGCGTTCTGGGACGACAACGGTATTTCCATCGATGGCCACGTTGAAGGCTGGTTCACCGATGATACGCCGAAACGTTTCGAATCCTATGGCTGGCACGTCGTTGCCGGTGTCGATGGGCATGATCCGGCTGCGATTCAGAAGGCAATCGATGAGGCGCGTTCGGTTGCTGACAAGCCGACCATGATCTGCTGCAAGACTGTTATCGGTTACGGTTCGCCGAACAAGGCGGGTACGCACGATTGTCACGGTGCGCCGCTTGGAGACGACGAGATTGTACTGACCCGCAAGGAACTGGGCTGGACGCACGATCCGTTTGTTATTCCGGATGACATCTACGCTGCCTGGAATGCCAGGGACAAGGGCGCGAGCGCCGAGAGTGCATGGAACGAGAAATTCGCTGCCTACAAGGCTGCCCACCCGGAACTGGCAGCCGAGTACGAGCGCCGCATGGCCGGTGAATTGCCGGCAGACTGGGCTGCGAAATCGGCCGGGTTTATCGCCAGCGTCAATGCAAAGGGCGAGTCTATCGCCACCCGCAAGGCGTCACTGAACTCAATCGAGGGTTATGCCCCGCTGTTGCCGGAGATATTCGGTGGTTCCGCTGACCTGGGCTGCTCCAACCTCACGGAGTGGACCGGCTACAAGCCGATGCGCGCCGATACGCCTGACAGCAACTACATCAATTACGGTGTGCGTGAGTTCGGTATGTCCGCCATCATGAATGGCCTGGCACTGCATGGCGGGCTTATCCCGTTCGGCGCGACCTTCCTGATGTTCTCCGAGTACGCGCGCAATGCCTTGCGCATGGCCGCACTGATGAAGGTGCCGAGCATTTTCGTCTACTCGCACGATTCCATCGGCCTGGGCGAGGACGGCCCGACCCATCAGGCCGTCGAGCAGATACCGACGCTGCGCATGATTCCGAACATGAACGTGTGGCGTCCCTGCGATACGGTCGAGAGTGCCGTTGCCTGGCAACAGGCGATCGAGCGCAAGGACGGTCCGAGTTGCCTGATCTTCTCGCGCCAGGCACTGCCGCATCAGGCGCGTACCGATGCGCAGATCAAGGACATCACCCGTGGCGGTTATGTCCTGCAGGACTGTGACGGTACGCCGGATGTCATCATAATCGCGACCGGTTCCGAGGTGGCACTGGCTACCGGCGCCGCCGAAAAGTTATCCGGCAAGAAGGTGCGTATCGTTTCCATGCCATCTACTTCTGTTTTTGATATGCAGGACGATGCCTACCGCGAGTCGGTTCTGCCGGCAGCCGTTACCGCACGCGTGGCTGTTGAAGCAGCTGTGACCCAGGGCTGGTACAAGTACGTCGGCCTGAACGGTGCAGTGGTTGGTATCGACCGCTTTGGCGAATCTGCGCCGGACAAGGACCTGTTCGAGTACTTCGGTTTCACTGTTGATAACGTGGTCAAGGCGGTCAACAGCGTCCTGTAACTGTTTTTGCCGCCCCTCGGGGCGGCAGTATTTTATCTATTCATTTAATAATCAGGAGAAATAGCATGACTATTAAAGTCGGTATTAATGGCTTTGGTCGTATCGGCCGCATGGCGTTCCGTGCCATCAGCAAGGACTTCCCGAACATTGAAGTGGTTGGCATCAATGATCTGCTGGACGCTGATTACCTTGCATACATGCTGCAGTACGATTCTGTACACGGCAATTTCGATGGTGATATCTCCGTCGATGGTAGCAACATGGTTGTTAACGGTAAAAAGATCCGCCTGACTGCAGAGCGCGATCCGTCTGACCTGAAGTGGGGCGACGTCGGTGCCGACCTGGTCATCGAGTGCACCGGTTTCTTCCTGACCGAAGAGACCTGCCAGAAGCATATTGCCGCCGGTGCCAGGAAGGTTGTGCAGAGTGCACCGTCCAAGGACGGCACGCCGATGTTCGTTTACGGCGTGAACCACAAAACCTATGACGGCCAGGCGATTATTTCCGCCGCGTCCTGCACCACCAACTGCCTGGCACCGGTTGCCAAGGTATTGAACGACAAGTGGGGTATCAAGCGCGGCCTGATGACTACGGTGCATGCAGCCACTGCCACGCAGAAGACCGTTGACGGCCCGTCCGCCAAGGATTGGCGCGGTGGTCGCGGCATTCTCGAGAACATCATCCCGTCATCCACCGGTGCAGCCAAGGCTGTGGGCGTGGTACTGCCTGAACTGAACGGCAAACTGACCGGTATGGCTTTCCGTGTGCCGACTTCAGACGTGTCCGTGGTCGACCTGACCTGCGAACTGAATAACGATGCCGCCTACAATGACATCTGTGCCGCCATGAAGGCTGCATCAGAGTCCGGTGATCTTGCCGGCGTGCTGGGCTACACCGAAGACATGGTTGTATCAACCGACTTCCGTGGCCGTACCACACCGTCGATCTTCGATGCGGGCGCCGGTATTGCACTGGACGGCACCTTCATCAAGGTCGTGTCCTGGTATGACAACGAGTACGGTTATACCTGCAACATGCTGCGCATGGTGGAGCACGTTGCCTGACGGGCGTATTCATTCCGGATAACGGTCGTGGCGCCTGTCTGTGCCTGCATGCTGAAAGCATGATCTGCATCAGTCGGGCGCCTTCGATCCGTTGCCGAATGTTTTACTGCTTGTCCGGATAGATTTGTTTGAAGATTTACTTTGCGACTTCGCGGCTTTGCGCGAGGTGGTTGAAAGTTTTGAATAGGGAGCACCCATGTCTTTTATCAAGCTGACTGATCTTGATCTTGCCGGCAAGCGCGTATTGATCCGCGCTGATCTAAACGTACCGGTCAAGGATGGTAAGGTAACATCCGATGCGCGTATTACCGCGTCCATGCCGACCGTCGAACACTGCATGAAAGCCGGCGCCAGGGTAATGGTGATGTCACACCGCGGACGCCCGCAGGAAGGTATGCCGGACGAGGAAAACTCGATGCAGCCGATTGCCGAGGACATGTCGGCCAAGCTCGGCAAGCCGGTCAAGCTGGTCAAGGACTATCTCACCAATGCGCCACAGCTCGGTGATGGTGAGGTTGTACTGTTCGAGAACGTGCGTTTCAATGCCGGCGAAAAGAAGGACGATGAAGGCCTGGCTAAAAAGTACGCTGCGTTGTGTGATGTTTTCGTAATGGATGCATTCGGTACCGCACACCGTGCGCAGGCATCCACCCACGGTGCCGGCAAGTTTGCGCCGACCGCCTGTGCCGGCTTGTTGCTGGCAGGTGAGCTGGATGCACTGTCCAAGGCGCTGGCCAACCCGGCACGCCCGATGGTGGCCATTGTCGGCGGCTCGAAGGTGTCCACCAAGCTGACTGTACTGGAAGCACTTTCCGAGAAGGTCGATCAGCTGGTCGTGGGCGGCGGTATCGCCAACACATTCCTGAAGGCGACCGGCAAGAACGTCGGCAAGTCGCTGTGTGAGAATGACCTGGTGCCAACGGCACAGGCGCTGATTGAAAAGATGAAGGCACGCGGCGCGAATATCCCGATTGCCATTGATGTCGTCTGCGGCAAGAATTTCGATGAAAACGAGCCGGCCGTGCTGAAAGACGCCGGTGATGTCGAGGACGATGACATGATTTTCGATATCGGTCCGAAGTCAGCAAAGCAGCTTGCAGACATAATCAGCAAG
>JAOULY010000020.1 GCA_029881775.1 Gammaproteobacteria bacterium | reverse complement strand
CCGCATTGATCGGTTTGCCGCTCATCCGGCTGACAACCATGCTGGCCAAAGCCGGCATCGTGCTGCCCTGATTACGCCATGGGCACCAGTGTGTCGTCATTGCGACGACTACATGGAGGAGGTGAGACAGGGAACCTGTCGAGAGGCTGGCCTGGGCCATGTAGGAGGTACGAGTCCATGGATGGACGAGGTAGAGCGAAGCAGGAGCCAGAGCCGAGAGTAACGCATGGAGCAGTTACCGAGGAACGCAGTGACGCGGCAATCTCCAGCTGATTGATTCCATAGTCCAGGATTGCCGCGCTACGCTCGCAATGACAGCGTTTTGATAACTAATCAGAGGTTCCCTGGAAAATAAATTAATTCGAACCGTTAACGTGCCGTCGCACAGTTTTCAGTGAATACTGCCACTCCCCTGCACCATTAACTGCCCCATCGCCCTGGCCATGGCCACACCAATACGGTCACTCAGGCGCTCCAGCAAGTCGGGCTCCTGGGTAAAGTCGACAATTTCCTCCTCGCCGATCACCTCGCGTGCCACGTAGCCGGCACTGCCGATCTTGTCGACCAGGCCCATGCCGATACCCTCTTCACCGGTCCAGACCAGGCCGGTAAACAGCTCGGGAAGGTCCTGCAACCTGTCGCCGCGTCCGTCGCGCACAGCACTCTTGAACTGCTCGTGGATATCGCCCAGCAGCTTCTCTACATGGTCGATATCCGCTTCCTTGCTCGGTAGAAACGGATCGAGGAAACCCTTGTTTTCACCGGCCGTGTACAAGCGTCGCTCGATACCAAGCTTGTCCAGCGTATCCACAAAACCGAAACTGTCCATGCGTACCCCGATAGAGCCGACGATGCTGGACTTGTTCACGTAGATCTCGTCTGCTGCCGAGACCACGTAGTAACAGCCGGATGCGCACATGTCAGTGATCACGGCGTACAGTTTCGTGTCCGGGTGCAACTCACGCAGCCGGCGTATTTCCTGGTATATATATGAAGACTGCACCGGGCTGCCACCGGGTGAATTGGCGCGCAGGATTACACCGGCTGTTTTCTTGTCCTTGAATGCATCACGCAAGCCACCGATCACGGTGTCCGCACTCGCCTCGCTTGAATCCGAGATGGCACCCGACAGTTCAACCAGCGCCGTATGCTTCTTGCCCGCCGCGGTAACCTCACCCCAGTCACGCGGCATATAGAGCAGCAGCAGTGCCAGCAGGTAAAATGCCAGCAGCACCTTGAAGAAGATACTCCAGCGGCGCGCACGCCGCTGCTCGGTTACGGCAGAAAATGCCAGTCGCTCGATAACGTCGCGTGACCACCCTTCGTCCCGACCGTCTTTACCTTCCATATAGTTTCCTTCCTGTCTGAATCATTGACCCGGAATATAGCCCTTGTCACGCATCCATCCCGGCATGTCCGTCACGGTATCAAGGCACACCAGCGGGTTGTGCCGGTTCAGGCGATCTTCCGAATGCACCCCTGAACGCACGGCAATTTTACCTGCTCCCGCATTGGTCGCCATCTCCATGTCATATTCGGTGTCACCCACCATGACCGTCTCAACGGGCGACACGGATAACTCCGCCATGACATCCTGCAACATTTGCGGATGTGGCTTGGAAAATGCCTCGTCCGAACAGCGAGTGGCATCGAAATAGCCGGCCAGTCCGGTCTCGTCGAGCACCCTGACCAGTCCCTTGCGTGCCTTGCCGGTGGCAACACCGAGCAGGATATTGTGCGCCTTGAGCCGGTCGAGCACCATACGCGCGCCCTCGAACAGTTCGGAACCGTCATGGGCAAACCAGTGTTTACGATAGGCATCAACAAAGGCGCGGTGGAATTTTTCGTCCCGCCCGGGGACCAGCGCATCGATCGCCTCACGCAAGCCCAGGCCGATAATATTCTTGACCTTATCATCAGGCATCGGCTCAAGACCGAGATCCGCGATGGACATATGCAGGCAATGGACGATCTGCGACTCCGAGTCCATCAGCGTCCCGTCCCAGTCAAACACGATGCATTTAATCGATTCTGTCATGCTGCAGCCTGTGGCGGTTTCCCGGTGGGATTATGAAGTCTCCAGCCGGTCCAGAACAGCCTTCAGCTGATCATCAAGTGGCGCACTGACATCGACTGGATTGCCATCCTGATCGGCAAATGCCACGCGGTGGGCATGCAGAAACATGCGACGCAAACCCAGCTCCCGCATCGCACTATTGAATTCCCGGTCGCCGTACTTGTCATCGCCAGCCAGCGGGTGGCCGATGTGTGTCCCGTGTACGCGTATCTGGTGGGTCCGCCCGGTATGCAATTGCGCCTCTACCAGTGTGGCTGAACGAAACCGGTCAATCGGTCTGAATACGGTCAGTGCCGTCTTGCCGGCATCATCCACGCGCACCATGCGCTCACCACCGGCGAGGGTATTCTTGCGCAGCGCCGCCGATACCTTGCGCGCGCCATGCTCCCATTGTCCAGCCACCAGTGCCAGGTAATATTTCTCGACAGACCCGTCACGCAATTGTTCATGAAAGGCACGCAGAAAACTGCGGCGTTTGGCGATGACCAGGCAACCGGAGGTATCCCGGTCCAGTCGATGGGCCAACTCAAGATAGGGCGCATCCGGCCGCTCGGCGCGTAGCGCCTCGATGACGCCGTAACTCACACCGCTGCCGCCATGCACCGCCATACCGGCGGGCTTGTCGAGTACCAGGCAGCGCGAATTCTCGAACAGGATACGTCCACCCAGGCCCTCTCCGGTCACCGGTATCGCCCCCGGGCCCTCCCTGTCGGCTATACGCACCGGCGGGATACGCACCGTATCGCCGGCACATACCTTGTACTGCGCCTTGATACGCCCACTGTTCACGCGCACCTCGCCACGACGCAGAATGCGGTATATATGACTGCGCGGCACCCCTTTCAGGTATCGCGCCAGAAAGTTGTCAATGCGCTGACCGGCCTCATCGGCCGACACGCTGACCTGGCGCACCTTCGGGTGATTCTTCGCAACGGTTTCGTTCATAAGGAAATTTTCGCTCGATGATGGATCCGGCAATAACCCCGCCGGTAACGTGCCATATACCCACGCATGTTTGCGGGTATTGGTCAAGGTTGCTATAGTGCGGCCTCGGATTCCGTGACGATTCGGTAACACCCGTGATCAGCCGGCTCCGACAAACCATTTTTACCGGGGCTGTTGGCTGTTTGATTAACCAACATTCTCCATTCGTTCAGCTGAATGCTGTAAACATACTATCAAATAAACAACAAGCGCTCCCATGGAACACGCCGCCGTTTATATCACAGTGTTAGTCTGGCTGACCGTACTGACGGAAAGAGTTTTCTCCCGTCGGGATCGGTATTCCGGCTATCTGCGTGCCCGGGTTGAGACGATGAGAGATAAATTACATGAAACGAATGCTGATCAATACCACGCAGCCAGAAGAGTTGCGTGTGGCCATGGTCGATGGCCAGAAACTTTACGACCTTGATATCGAGGTTCCTTCACGCGGCCAGAAAAAATCCAACGTATATAAAGGTAAAATAACCCGCATCGAGCCCAGCCTCGAAGCGGCCTTCGTCGAGTACGGCGGCAACCGCCACGGCTTCCTGCCACTCAAGGAAATCGCCCGCAGCTACTTTACCGAGGAAGCCCGCCAGGCCGGCGGCGGTCGCCTCAGCATCAAGGACGCTCTGCGCGAAGGCCAGGAACTGGTTGTTCAGGTCGAGAAAGAAGAGCGTGGCAACAAGGGTGCCGCACTCACCACCTTCATCAGCCTGGCCGGGCGCTACCTGGTCCTGATGCCGAATAACCCGCGTGCCGGTGGGGTGTCACGCCGCATCCAGGGCGATGACCGCAACCTGGTCCGCGAAGCCATGAGCAACATGATCATCCCGGAAGACATGGGCATGATCGTGCGGACAGCCGGCATCGGGCGCAGCGGCGAAGAGCTGCAGTGGGACCTCGACTACCTGGTTCACCTCTGGTCCGTCATCGAACAGGCAGCCGCGGAACGGCCGGCGCCGTTCCTCGTCTACCAGGAAAGCAATGTCATCATTCGCGCCCTGCGCGATTACCTGCGCAACGATGTCACCGAGATACTGATCGACAGCCAGGAAGTGCATGAAGAAGCTCGCGAGTTTATGGAGCGGGTTATGCCGCACAACCTGGGCAAACTGAAGCTGTACTCGGACCAGGTTCCATTGTTCAGCCGCTTCCAGATTGAATCCCAGATCGAGTCGGCCTTCCAGCGCGAGGTGCGCCTGCCCTCGGGCGGTGCCGTGGTCATTGACCATACCGAAGCGCTCATCTCCATCGATGTCAACTCGGCTCGCGCCACCAAGGGTAGCGATATCGAAGAGACTGCACTCAATACCAACCTCGAAGCGGCTGATGAGGTCGCGCGCCAGCTGCGGATTCGTGATCTTGGCGGCCTGGTCGTCATTGACTTCATCGACATGCAACCGGCCCGCAACCTGCGCGAGGTGGAAAATCGCCTGCGCGATGCGCTCAAGGTTGACCGTGCGCGTGTACAAATCGGGCGCATTTCCCGCTTTGGACTGCTGGAAATGTCACGCCAGCGTCTGCGACCGTCACTGGGTGAATCCAGCCAGATAGTCTGTCCACGCTGTACCGGCCAGGGCACGATTCGTGGCGTTGAATCCCTGTCACTATCAGTGCTGCGCATCATCGAAGAAGAAGTAATGAAGGAAAACACCCAGCGGGTCATTGCACACGTGCCGGTCGATGTCGGCACCTACCTGCTGAACGAAAAACGTGACCTGCTGGCCGAACTGGAAGCCCGTCACAAGATTTCCGTCATGTTGATTCCTTCTCCTGCGCTTGAGACACCGAACTTCGATGTGCAGCGCGTGCGCGCAGACGAAAGCGCCGAAATCAAGGGAGTCGCCAGTTACGATTTACAGAAAGCACCGGAAGCGACTGTAACGCCGATCACGCGGGCCGAGTCTACGGCGGCGGCAGAAGTTCCTGCAGTCAAGTCAGTCAAACCGGCGGCACCGGCACCGCAGCAGATGCCCCGGACCGTTGCAGTGGTGAAGAAACCCGGCATGCTGAAACGGCTGTTTACTGCCCTGTTCGGACCCGGCAGCAGCAGTCAGTCGCGCAAACAACCATCATCCAGTCGCAGCAAGCCACAGGGCCAGCGTCGCAGTACCACTAGCGGACGTCGCACCAGCAGCACCAGCAGCACCAGCAGCAGTCGTCGGAGCAGCGGTCGGCGTACAGATGATCGCCAGGTCGGAACACGCAGCAGTCGGCCCAGCACGCGCACGCAAACAGGCCAGCAGGACACGACCGTAAGCAAGCAGTCCAGCCAGCCGAAGACAGCGCCACCAGCCAGTAACTCTGCCGCCGATGACGAACAGCAGGTACAGCCCAAGCGCCGCTCACGCCGCGGTCGCCGCGGCGGCAGGCGTCGTTCGTCCAGCCAGAACGCCGAGCAGGCCGGTAATTCGCAGGTGAACAAGCCATCGGGTACTACCGGTCAGGAAAGTGCCGCAATCGACAAACAGCCGTCAGCGGCCGTACCTGTGGGAACAGCGGCCGTGAAATCCCCGTCTCCCGCGACGGCACCGACTGACAATACCCGGGCGCCAACAACGCAACCGGCTACCGTCGAGAAACCGGTAACAACGGCGAACAGGGATCAGGGCAGTAGCGAAACAACCGCAGCCAAGGATACCCGGCCGCCGGTGAAGGAGAATGCAACAGCCGATTAGAACCGCTGACTGATAGACTACAGGCTGTGCTGCTGGCGGATTTCTGCCAGCAGGCCGGCCGCGGCCTCTTCAATCAGGTCAAGCACCCGTTCGAAGCCGGTTGAACCGCCGTAATAGGGATCCGGCACTTCGGCAAGCCCGGAGACAGTTGCAAACTCAAGAAACATCTTCAGTTTTGCCTCGCTCCCGGGCGAACACAGGGCGGAGAGATCCGCGTAATTACTGTTATCCATGGCAAGGATATAATCAAATTCGTCGAAATCGGCGGCACTGACCGACCGGGCCCGTTGCGTGCTGAGATCAATACCACGGCGGCCAGCCGCCTCGGTCGCCCTGGCATCGGGCGGTTCGCCGACATGGTAGGCATGCGTACCGGCAGAATCGATAATAATTCGCTCCGCGAGGGCCGCATCGGATACGAGTTTCTCGAACACACCCTGGGCCGTGGGCGAGCGACAGATATTGCCCATACAGACAAATAATACTTTAACGGTTTTCATACGAAGTGATCACTTTTCCGCCCGGCTACATTCAATGCCAGGATAATCGAGACTGTGGCGGCCCGTAACGCGACGAACCGGTTTTCTGGTAACCTTGGCATTATAGCGCGCACTATAATATGTGCGATACCGGCATACCGCGCCAACAGGGCCGGCAACCTGAAACCAGACAGGCATGGATAAACAGCATTTTGCCATTGATCGCAAGCACGAGCGAATCAAGACATCGATTCCTTGCCGGCTGGGATTGCCCGGCGCGCAGCTGCACGACGCGACTATTATCAATCTGTCAGTCGGCGGACTGAAAGTCGAGTGTGACCTGGCGACCTACACGGCCATTATCCCGGCAGAACAACACACACCCGGACAAGTCGCGGATGTCTCTGTCTGCATAAAATTTTCACTGCACCCGACCAACCGGCGTGCGATGAACATGGACCTGAATAGCCTGGTCATACACACGGAACGTCTCGCGCAGGACACGTACCATATCGGGATACAATTCAGTGAACTGCGAAAGACCGATTACAATCGCCTTGAAAGCCATATTGAGGAAGTCATCGCCGCCTCTGAGTCGGGCTCACCCGCCCAGTAGCGCAGCAACGCGTGCGAGGTCTTCGCGGGTATCAACGCCCGGGCCCGGCTGCTCCTCTGCGATACCGACATGAATCCGCAACCCGTGCCACAGCACCCTTAACTGCTCGAGTTTTTCAATGTCCTCGAGCGGCGCCGGCGCGAGCGTGCTGTACGCCTGCAGAAAATCCGTGCGGTATGCATACAGTCCCAGGTGCCGCAACGCGGCAACACCCTGCACACCCTTGTCATCATCACGGTCAAACGGGATCGTCGCGCGACTGAAATACAATGCATAGCCACGTTTGTCGAGCACCACCTTGACCACATTCGGGTCGCGCCATTCGCCCGCATCCGTCAGGGGGCTGGCCAGCGTGGCCACCACGGCGTCTTTATTTCGGGACAAACCGGTCGCAACCTGCCGTATCAAGACTGGCGGCAGCAACGGCTCGTCGCCCTGCACGTTGACGACAATACTGTCATCCGGCCAGCCGAGCGTATCGGTCACTTCCGCGATTCGCTCGGTACCGGATGTATGCGTGGTAGACGTCATGCAAACTACCGCACCGAAACCGGTCGCCACTTCCTCGATGCGCGCGTCATCAGTTGCAATAACTACTTCATCGGCACCACTGCCCAATGCGCGTTCGTAAACATGTTGCAGCATGGGTTTACCGGCAATGGGTAACAGCGGCTTGCCCGGCAAGCGGGTCGAACCATAACGGGCCGGAATAACAACCTTGTAGAGCAGATCAGGCATGGCCGGAGATATCAGAGCGCCTCGTCAACCGGGATAGCGCGCGCCTCTTCTGCAAGCATGACCGGAATATCATTTTCAATGCGAAATGCCAGCCGGTCTGCCTTGCACACGAGTTCCTGCGCATCTTTTCTGTATAACAACGGACCCTTGCACACCGGGCAAGCGAGAATTTCCAGCAACTTCTTGTCCATGTAACTCTCCAGTCAGACCAGATTACAGGTGAACGGCATCCGCCACAGTTGGTGCGCGCAGCTCGAGCAACTCATCCAGGCGTTTTCTGAATTCATCGCTTAATTCAACTTCCGCCGGCACGTACCAGACATTGTCACCGGCAAAGTAGCGACATTTTACCGCATCCTTCTCCGTCATGAGTACCGGACGATCGTCACCGAAGGCAATATCCTCCGGACGATAATGATGATGGTCGGGAAATTCGTGCTGTTCTACTGCGCGAATATCCTGTGACAATGCCCGGAAAAACCGCTGCGGATTACCGATGCCGGCAACGGCATGGACGGATTCAGACTTGAAATCCGCCAGCGGTCGCCGTGCCCCGTCAACCAGTCTGAAGGCATCGCCGGTACGCATGTGCATGCGATGTTCGCGACCGGCGCCGAGTCCATTCACGACAATCAGGTCAACGGAGTCCAGCCGTGAAACAGGCTCACGCAAGGGTCCGGCCGGTAGCATAAACCCGGTACCAAAACGGCGAATACCGTCGATGACGGCGATCTCGATGTCACGCGCCAGCGCGTAGTGCTGCAACCCGTCATCACTGATGATAATGCTACAGTCACTGTGTTGAACGAGTGCGCAGGCAGCTGCATAGCGATCGGGGCCGACTGCCATCGGACATTGGGTACGCCCGGCCAGCATAACCGCCTCGTCGCCAACCGTTGCCGGGTTGCTGTCGGGACGAACCTGTTGTGGCCACTGGCTGGCGTTACCGCCATAACCGCGCGCGACGATACCCGGCCGGTAGCCCCTGTCACGCAGGTATCCGGCCAGCCACGCGACCAGCGGGGTCTTGCCGGTACCGCCCACGGTGATATTCCCGACCACGATAACGGGTACGCCCACGCGCCTGCTGCGCAACAGGCCACTGCGATATGCCAGCCGGCGTGTGGCCGCTACCAGGCGGAACAACAGTGAAAACGGCGTCAGCAGCAACAGCCATGGGCTGCGCGCGTACCAGTAGTAGTCCAGACGCTTCATGCGGTACGTGCCCTGCGTTCTGGAACGCGCTACTCCGATGTTGACCGGGTCGTGGCGAGTGAAATTCGTGTCAAACCAAGCTGGCTGGTCGCATCAAGGACCGTCACCACGGACTGGTGGGGCGAATTCGCATCCGCACGCACAATCACCGGTATGTCGGTTCGATCACCAAGCACATTGGCAATGGCCCCCTTCAGGGTTTTCAGTTGCGAATTGACTACCTGCTCATCGCCAATGAAATAGCGCCCCTGCGCATCGACGATAATTTCGAGTGACTCGGCTTCCGGCGTGGTCGGCTCTGCACTCGCCTCCGGCAATTCGACCTGGATGCGGGACTGGTGCTCGAACGTGGTCGACACCATGAAGAAAATCAGCAGCAGGAATACAACGTCGATCAACGGCGTCAGGTTGACATCCGGTTCGTCACTGTCGTCCGGCTGCAGGTTCACTTGTCACCCCTGCCCGGCTTGCGCGTTCCATGCATGATTTCGACCATCAGCATGGCTTCCTGCTCCATGCGCAACACCAGCATCCTGACGCGGCCCCTGAAGTACCGGTAAAACATCAGCGTCGGTATCGCGACCGACATGCCGGCAGCCGTGGTCAGCAGCGCCTCCGAAATACCACCGGCCAGCGCGCCCGGATTCCCGACCCCCTGGGTGGTGATCGCCGAAAAGACCTTGATCATGCCGATAACCGTGCCGAGCAGGCCCAGTAGCGGCGTAATCGCCGCAATGGTGCCCAGCGTATTCAGGTAGCGCTCGAGTTCATGCACCACGTGGCGGCCGGTATCCTCGATGCTTTCCTTCATGACTGTCCGGTTCTGGTGGCGATTGACAATGCCGGCTGCCAGGATAGAGCCCAGCGGAGAACTGGCCTGCAACTCGCGCATATGCTCGTCGTCGAGCTGGTGAATTTTCTCCCAACGCCAGACCTGCGCCACCAGGTGTTTCGGTAATACCCTGCGCAGGCGCAGGGACCACAGTCGTTCCGCGATAATGGCTACCGCGATGATCGAGCATAAAATGATGGGCAGCATCAGCCAGCCGCCCGCTTTCACCAGTTCCAGCACCGTATCACCGTCCTTTTTATTGCCAGCCAACGTAACCGGTGAGAATCATACTGTATTTACGTCAATAGCCAAACTTCACCGCACTCACTCCGTTCGACGCCACAGGCGCGGCCATGACTGGCGGAAACGACTCACCACGGGGTGCCTCGCGTGTGGCCTCAATATGACCGAAATGGCACCCGATTTGCCGGTTTCCAGTACCTGGCTGCCGTTTTCTTTATAGCGCGCCATTACCTCGGGTCGCGGGAAGCGGTAACGGTTCCTGTGCCCGGCCGGAACCAGTGCCAGCGCAGGACTGACAGCGGCTACGAAAGTAGCGGTCGACGAGGTCCGGCTGCCATGGTGGGGAACGACCAGCACCGAACTTTTCAGCTCCTCGCCGTAATGCACCAGCAGGTCATGCTCACCGGCACGCTCGATATCACCGGTCAACAGCAGCCGCAGACCACCCGCCACGCTTATCCTCAGCACACACGAGGCATCATTGCCGGTGTGGCCGTCCCCGTTCTGCGGGTGCATTACCGTGAACATGACACCGTCCCAGGACCACTGCATGCCCCGGCGGCATGCAGTTGCTTCACGCCCGTCATACTCGAACGGCACACTGGACAACACCTCGTCGGCCGGATAAGCCGCCAGCAGCGAACGTGCCCCGCCAATGTGGTCATTGTCACCGTGACTGATAAGCAGGCGGTCGACATGTGTAATTCCCTGGCTACGCAGATAGGGAACAAGCACTGCCCGACCGGTATCGAAATGGCTGCCGAATGCGGGACCGGTATCGTATACCAGCGTGTGCCTGGCCGTCCTTATAACCGCCGACAGTCCCTGGCCAACATCCAGCAGCGACACCCGGACCTCATTCGGCGCCGGCTGCAGACGCGCGGCAAGCAGCATGGGTAGCAACAGCATGACGCCTGCCCAGCGACCCGGCATCCCGCGGGGAACAAACAGGCATGCCATACCGAGTGACGCCAGCAGCAGCTGACTGCCTGCCGGCTGCGACCATGATGCAAGTGCCATGTCCAGGTCAGCAAGCCAGGCCAGCGCCTGCCACAATATATCCAGTATCCAGGCCGAGAGCTGCAACACGGCGAGACCGGCCGGTTCGCTGAAGGCACACATCACCGTGCCGGTCAGTGCCAGCGGCACCACCAGGAAGCTGACCCAGGGAACCGCCACGATATTTGCCAGTGGCGCAACCAGCGAGACTTGCTGAAAAAACAGGATCAACAACGGCATCATGCAGATCGCCAGTATGACCGGCATGAGGAACCAGCGATGCGACGGGTAACGGTACCCGGTTCGGCCGATGGCGAACCACGCAATAATCGTAACGGCACTGAATGACAACCACCACCCGGCAGACAGGATTGACACGGGATCCAGCAACAGGGTTAGCAGTGCCGCAATGCTGATCACACCGGGGAACGTTGCACGCCGGCCCGACATAAGCGCCACCATCAGCAGTGCAACCATGATCAGTGCGCGTTGCGCCGGAATCGCAAAGCCGGACAGCAACGCATACAGCGTCGCAGCCAACAGCGCTGCCAGCGCCGCCGCACGCACCGGCAACAGCTGCGTTGACAGCATGGCAGAACGCGCCCACGCGAACCTGACGCAGCCGAATACCAGCCCGGCAACCAGACTGATGTGCAATCCGGATATCGCCATCAGGTGACTGGTACCGGTCGCACGCAGTATTTGCCACTGGTCCTGGCTGATGCGGTTGCGCTGCCCGACAGTCAAGGCCTGCACCAGCGCCATGGACGGACGCGACTCTGCATCAGCAGCCATGGTTGCCGACAGGCTGTTGCGAATGGAATCAATCACTGCAACCGACCCGCTGCCGACATGCCGGTTGCGGTCGTCAGTACGAACGTAGCCGGTGGCGCGAATTCGCTCCCGGTAAAGCCACTGCTCGTAATCGAATCCACCCGGGTTGGCATAACCACCGGGCCGCCTGAGCCTGACGGCAAGTTGCCAGCGCTCGCCTGGCTGAGGATCACCATGTTCACCGTACCAGTCCAGTCGCACCCGCGTTGCAAATGACTGCCAGCCTTCTCCCGTATCCAGCCGATCAGCCTTTAGTAAAAAACGCATGCGGATCCCGCTCGTAGCCGGCGGGCGTTCCAGCACCACCCCCTCGATCAGCAGTGTCCTGCCCTGCAGGTCCTCGGGCAGCCCCTGTGCTGTCAGAAGCATGTTGTGAAACGCGGCCCATAGAAAGCCGAGGCTGAAGATAGCCACGGGCCGTAACCGCCGGCTGGTGAGAAATATCAGGGCTGCAGCGACCAGCAACAGGCTGGAAATTGCTGGAAGTTTCGCCTGTAAGTGCAGGACAAGAACGCCTGCAACGAATGAAATTACCTGGAATGTCATGCTCTTCCCTGAACATGATAAGAATTTACTTAATTGTGATTATCGACAGTTTCCCTCAGATAACCGTCATCCAGATGAATAATGCGGTCCATGCGGGCGGCAATGCCCGGGTCGTGCGTCGCCACCAGCAGACTGGTACCGAGCGCCTGGTTCAATTCCAGCATCAGGCCATAGACCTGTGCAGCATTATGCTGATCGAGATTGCCGGTCGGTTCATCCGCGATTACGCAACGCGGATGCGTGACCAGTGCCCGCGCCACCGCCGCGCGCTGCCGCTCACCGCCCGACAGCTCCCCCGGCTTGTGCGTGAGCCGTGCCGATAAACCAACGCGTTCCAGCATCTCTGTTGCCTGTGCTGCGGCAATGGCCGGTTCGATGCCACGCACCAGCAGCGGCATGGCAACGTTCTCCAGTGCCGAGAATTCCGGCAACAGGTGGTGGAACTGGTATACGAAACCGAGCGCGGAATTACGCAGTCGTCCGAGCGCCGGTGCAGACAGGCCGGATATTGCCTGCCCGTCAATCCGGACAGTCCCTGCAGTCGGTTCGTCAAGACCGCCCAGTATATGCAGCAGGGTGCTCTTGCCACTGCCGGATGCGCCCATGATGGCAACCTGCTCCCCCGACGCAATGTCCAGGTCGATGCCCTTGAGAATCTCCAGCGCATGGCGCCCTTCCAGGAACTTCTTTTGCACCCCGCGGCACTCGATCACGTTACTCATAACGCAACGCCTCTGCCGGGTGTGTGCGGGCCGCCCGCCAGGCAGGGTACAGTGTCGCCAGCAGGCTCAGCCCCATTGCCACTGCCGCCATGCGCCAGACATCGTCCCAGTGCAACTCCGAGGGAACATCGCTGATGTAGTACACATCTGCCGACAGGAACTGCACGTTGAAGAAATTCTCGATTGCCGGAACAATCGTTTCAATATTCAGCGCCAGCGCGACGCCACCGGCTACACCGAGCGCGGTTCCCAGCACCCCGATAACCACTCCCTGGATGATAAATATCAGCATAATTGAACGCGGCGTGGCACCAAGGGTCCGCAGGATCGCGATATCCGCACGCTTGTCGGTAACAACCATAATCAGGGTTGAAACGATATTAAAGGCGGCAACCGCGACAATCAGTGTAAGAATAATGAACATGACACGCTTTTCAGTCTTTACCGCGCGGAAGAAATTGGCGTGCCTCCGCGTCCAGTCTTCAATGAGATAGTCACCCTGCAACTTGTCATACAGCTGTTTACTGACAGTCGGCGCATCGAATACATCATCCAGCTTCAGTCGCAGCCCGGTGACATTGCCATCCAGCCGGAACAGGCGCGCCGCATCCTTGATATGTACCAGCGCCACGCCACGGTCATATTCGAACATGCCGACCTCGAACAGGGCCACCACGGTAAAGCGGCGCAGCCGCGGCATGATTCCGGTCGGACCGACAATGACCTGGGGCGAGACGACAGTGACGGCATCACCGATTCCGGCACCGAGCGCCGAGGCCAGCTCGCTGCCGAGAATAATGCCGTATTCGCCTTCCTGCAGAAGATTTATGTCTCCGCCAATGATGTGGCTCACCACATCAGACACCGTATCCTCGACGCCGGGCAATACGCCCCTGAGGAG
>JAOULY010000265.1 GCA_029881775.1 Gammaproteobacteria bacterium | reverse complement strand
ATGAGGAACCAGACCATGATAAAGCTGCCGAAATTTGTCAGTCTTGTTGTCAGTTTACAGCTTCTTATGCCGGCCGTTTTAGCGGCTGAGCCACCCTGGGGCCGCGCGCAACTTGACCCGATTGAATACAAGCCGCAGAAGGTGGTTTATGATGTTTCTGTTGATACAGTCGACGAGGTCGAGCGTGTGCTGGATCGTGCCAGTTACCTGAGCATAATAACCGGGGCAGACCCGTTCGAATCCTCGATTGTCATTGTGCTGCATGGGCCGGAACTAAGTTATTACGCAATCAAGAATTATAAAAAATACCAGCATCTGGTTGATCGTGCACAAAGCCTGACAGTCGGCGGTACAGTCAGGATCAAGATGTGCAAGATCGCTGCGCAAGGGCAGGGGTTCCAGCCCGAAGACATACACGGCTTCATTGAGATGGTGCCTATGGGCGATGCCGAGATTGTTCGCTTGCAGACGGAAGAGGCGCATGCATACATGCAATAGAGGAAAGCATTTCCCGCTTTAGCCTGTCGCGCCTGTCTGCTTGAGTGGGTTTTGTCTGACATCCGCAGCAATCCTGTATAATTACAATTAATCCTCGTATCACATGTCTGTGGCGCAATTGACAACATGACTGCACTCTATCCCTGGCTTGAAGCCCTCCACCTGTCCCTGGCCGACCAGCTCAGGCAGGACCGAATGCCGCATGCGCTGCTGTTTTCCGGTAATCCCGGGCTCGGCAAGCTGGCGCTGGCGCAGCAACTGGCCGGTACCCTCCTGTGTAATGCCCGTTTGCCGGATGGACAGGCCTGCGGCAAGTGCCCGGCCTGTGCGCAGCTGGCGGCCGGCTCCAATCCCGATTTTCTGTATCTCACCCTCGAAGAGGATGCGACCGCGATCAAGGTCGACCAGGTCAGGGCGCTGGCCGGGGCGCTTTCGATGTGTGCTCACGGCCAGGGGTTCAAGGTGGCCATCATCGCACCGGCCGATCTGATGAATACCAACGCGGCCAACAGCCTGCTAAAGACACTGGAGGAGCCGTCCGATAACACTGTATTGGTACTGGTTTCAGACCGTCCAAGCCGGTTACCGGCGACGATCCGTAGCCGTTGCCAGCAGGTCCGCTTCAATACGCCGGATCCAAAGCTGGCAATGGAATGGCTGTCGGGCCATTTAGCGGATGCGCAGCAGGCGCGGATCTGCCTGGAACTGGCTGCTGGTGCGCCACTGGCTGCGCTGGAACTGGCGGCTGACGGGGTGGTTGAGGCACGCAGGGAACGACTGGGTCAGTTGGTCGATATCCTCGAAGGACGTGCCACGGCGCTTGATGTGGCACAGTCATGGTCGAAAGACGAGGGTTTACAGGCGATTCGCTGGATGCGCGACTGGTTGATGGATATGTTGCGTATACGGATGACCGGGCAGCGCCAGGAAATCCGCAATATCGACCTGGCAGACGCACTGGACGGACTTGCCCGAAAGCTGGACAAGCGGGTAATGTTCGAGCAGGTGGATCGAATCAACCGGGTGCTGGTTGCCGGTGCCGGCAGTTTGAACAGGCAACTGATGACCGAAGATATATTGTTAGCATGGGCCGCCGGGCAATGAGCGGCCATTGTCGGGATGAGCAAGGGGACACGCAATGAACCAGAGTGCATCACCAAGGCAGGGCATCCTGTCACTCACTATCAAGGACAAGAGCGCCTTGTATGCGGCCTATATGCCGTTCATCAAGGGCGGGGGCCTGTTTATTCCGACGAAAAAAGAATACGAACTGGGTGACGAGGTGTTCATGCTGCTGACGCTGATGGACGACACCGAGAAAATTCCGGTGGCCGGCAAGATCGTCTGGATTACACCGGTCGGTGCACAGGGTAACCGCGCAGCCGGTATTGGCGTCCAGTTCAGTGACCAGGATGACGGTGCGGCACGCAACAAGATCGAGGGCTACCTGGCCGGCGCGCTGGATAGCGACCGTCCCACGCACACGATGTAGAATCCAGCCTGCCTGTTGCATAATTCTTTCTGTAAGCCCTGAAAATCCTCTTGTCATTCCCGCATTGGCTGGAATCCAGCCCTGAATGCTGGCACATGGTCTGATTCTGGCCGTAGGAGCGCAGGTATGCGCGAATAAATTGATCTTGATTATTCGCGCATACCTCGGCAATCTGCTCCTGCATTGCTCTACCTCCTGCATCCATGCAGTCGTGCGCTCCTACGGCCCAAATATTTTTACGAAGCAATACGCTTATAGGCAGGATTCCCGCTTTCGCGAAAATGACGAACACATTATCATTCGTCAATCTAAGGAAAGGGTATTACATGCTGGTCGACTCCCACTGTCATCTCGATATGCTCGATCTGGGGCCTTTTGGCGGCACGATTGACGGAGTGCTGGAGGCCGCTGCCGCCAACGATGTCGGTCATTTTCTGTGTGTATCGATCAACATGGAAGACTACCCGCAGATGCTCGGAATTGCAGAATCGCATGACCAGGTGACGGCCTCGGTTGGCCTGCACCCTAACGAGCAGGGCGGTCATGATCCGTCGATAGATGAACTGGTCGAACTGGCGAAACACCCCAAGGTGGTGGCGATCGGCGAGACCGGTCTCGATTATTTTCGCAGTGAGGGCGATCTTGACTGGCAGCGTGAGCGGTTCCGGCGGCACATTCGCGCGGCCAGGACCTGCGGCAAGCCGGTCATCGTGCATTCCCGCGATGCGCGGGAGGATACCATTGCCATCCTCGATGAAGAGGGCGCCAGCGAAGTGGGTGGTGTCATGCACTGTTTTACCGGTGACTGGGCGATGGCACAGCAGGCCATGGCACTGAATTTCCATATTTCATTTTCCGGAATCGTGACTTTCAGGAGCGCGAAAGAGCTGCAGGAAGTGGCTGAAAAGATCCCTGCGGAGCGCATGCTGGTTGAAACCGATTGTCCGTATCTCGCGCCGGTTCCGCATCGGGGCAAGCCGAACCAGCCGGCGTTTGTGAAACATACGGCGGAATTCATTGCAACATTGCGGGGTGAATCGTACGATCAGGTTGCGTGTGCAACGACTGAAAACTTCCGGACCCTGTTCCGCCCGCCCGTATTGATGTGATGACGGCATGAAAAAACTCAAGCATGAAAAAGAGCTGGTCAAGGAAGCCATCCGCGCGGGTACGGAATACGGCGAGAAGCGCGGCGTGGTTCAGTTCGAAGAGACAGATTCTGCGGCTGAAAAGATAGAATATATTTACCGCCTGCTGGTGCATGACAAGGTCATCGCACCGTTGCCGGAGCATGAAGTCTCGCAGCAGACAATGCGTCACCGGCTGGCCATGTGGCATGCCCGGCAATTGCCGAAAGACCATCCCCTGTTGAAATAATATCCCTGCAGGTGCGGACTTGTCCGCAAATATATTTTATTCGCGCATGCCTGCGCTCCTACGGTCCGGTTATTACCTGTAGGAGCGGACGCTGTCCGCGAATATTATTCTATTCGCGCATACCTGCGCTCCTACAGTCTGATTTTACTCGGGTGGCAATACGCGTGGCTTGCGATTCTCGTCTACGGCGACGTAGGTCAGGTCAGCCTCGGTGACCAGCAGGATTTCGTGGTCTTCCTGCTGACGTTCGGCAAAGGCCTTGACGTTGATCGTCATCGAGGTGCGTCCGACACGGGTGATCTTTGCATAACAGCTGATCACATCGCCGACAAATACCGGTTGCCTGAACTGAAATGAATC
>JAOULY010000264.1 GCA_029881775.1 Gammaproteobacteria bacterium | reverse complement strand
GGTTGCCGGGGTCGTGGGGACTGACTCCCCGGTGCTGCCCGCCCCCTTGAATACATCAAGCAGGTCCGACAATCCGGCCTGCGTGGCACTGCCGGCCAGAGTGGCGGGTAGAATTACAAGCGCAATCAGTCCTGTTTTCTTCATCATCCGTTTCCTAGTTAGCCAGTTCGGGATTCGATCAGTAAAGCATAGCACTACACATAAAGAAACGCCCGGCCGGGCGTCGTAACCAACGAATCAGACTGGTTTTTTGTAAACGAGTGTCAACGACGCCTGCGGCGCGCGAAACCGGCAACACCGGGGCAGCGCCGGCCCGGACATCCAGAAGCCTGCAACGCCGCGGCCGTCCTGTTTTCCAGGCAAAAAAATACCCGGGCGATATTCGCACCGGGTAATAATTACGGAGAAGTTATAACCGGCTCGTAAAAAATAGCCCCCCACGAAACAGCCGGGGGGCAATTTACGGAGTCGTTAAAATCTGTTCATGAGCGCTTGCGTCGTGCTACTGCCAGCAACCCAAGCATGCCTGAACCCAGCAGCCAGACACTGGCAGGCAGTGGCACGACCAGACGCCCGCCATAGAAATAGGCGCTCATGTCTTTTCCATAACACTTATCTTTGTGTTCAGATACTTCGCAATCAACTAACAGCCCGGTTACCCGCACTGCAAACTCATCCAGGATATCCTCGATGCTCAGCCCCGCGATCAAGAACTGCAGCGTGTCCTGCGCATCACGCCCGAACACCGTGACATCGTACATCGAAGACTTGCCACCGCCCCGGTTGAACCGGGCATACCAGTCATCCGGTAATCCAAAGTCACGGCGCTTCAGCGCATCGCCGTAATGGTGGCCGTCATAGCCTTTGTGGTCGTCATGTCCATCATCATGCTTATCACCTTCATGACCCGCATTGTCATCACCATACTTATGATCGCCACCTATGTGATCAATGCGCCCACACCACTCGCCGTGCATGTGCTCGCCCCAGAGACCCGGCCCACCATGCCCCGGCAGCACACCATCGCCAAGATTGAATGAGAAAGCTTCAATACCTGCGTTGTCACCCAATAGTGACCGCAGGGCCGGTAACATATTTACAGTGACGCTCAGCATGCCTTCTTCTGCATCATCCGAAATCGTGACGGAAATATAGTCAACGTCGTCGTCAAACCGGTCTGACTGATCCAGAATGTAAGAAACAGATGCGGCCTGGACACAGGTTGCAAATAGCAGCGAAAGGCCTGCGGTTATTATGCTGGTTATATTTCTGATTATCATTTTCCCGCCTCTACAATTGGATCTTCATGCGAAATTGAAACACCCGACATAATGATTAGCCACCACGCACCGGCTTGACCATGCATAACTTGTTGCGCGGACGGTCGTCCAGCCCGGGGGCATCTTCAGGTGCATGTTTAAAGCTGTCACGAATGGCCTCGAGCAGGCCTTTATAAGTTGAAAATGGTTTGCCGTTATCCTGATTACCCACGCGCTCGACCAGGCCGGCGATCTCATCGTCCTGACCATTCTTGTGTGTAACATGCCGGTATACACGTACGATGTAACAGTCCATAGCCTGACCTTTTATTGTGGTTTGGTTGTTGTTGTTTGGTGCGTTCGTCATACACTAGCCAACCGAGACTTACAGATAACTTACAGATTGGAAATTAAATCGGTCTAGCGGGATTGCTGCGCCGGATCGTCAGATAAATCCGTGCAAAAATGACAGATCATCACAACATGCGGAATGTACAGCCGGAACATCCCGAAACGGGACAACACAAGAGCTGGAGGAAGGCGCCGTCAGGCGCCGTGGCAAATGCTAGCCGGCCTGTTGCCGGTAATGAGTGAGGACAGAATGATATATCGCCTGCGTTTCTTCAGTCGGCTGCAGGCCAAGCACGATGCTTAGCACATGCACGCACTGGCGATAACTGGCAATGGCTTCCGGCTGCCTGCCGACCCTGGCCAGGCACAGGATCAGGCGCTGATAAAATGTCTCGACCAGGTCATCAACCTCGATTCCTTTCTGGTAACAGGCAATCGCCTTCGTCGGCAGACCCTGTTGCTCCCAGAAATGACCCAGCGCCAGCATGGCATTAATATACCGGCTGCGCAGGCGTTCCTCCATGGAAACCGACCAGCAGCTTGACTGCTCACGCGACAGAAAGTGTCCCTGGTAATAGCGGATCAAACTGTCCATGCAAAAACCGATCTCTGCGGTAATTTCGGAACTGACGGGGTGTAACAACAAGCCACGCAATTTCGTCATCTGGCGCTCGCATTCCCAGACATCGACCCATACCCGATCGCTGTTAAGCGTCAATCTGCCATCTTCCATCAGCAGGTAGGGATCGTCTCCCAGGTATTTGCGCAAGCGATGCAGCGTGGTTTCGAAGGTGCGTTGGGCCTGGTCACCTTCCTTGTCAGGCCAGACAACCGATGCCAGGTTGGCGGCACCGACCTGCCGTCCACCGCTGGCAATCAGCGCCTTCAACAATTGCAGGGGTTTGGCGGGTGACTTGCGCGCGTAACGCAGCGGCTGCCCGTCGCGAACCAGGCTAAAGCGTCCAAGCGTGTAGATTCGCAAACCTTCTGAAGGCTGTACGCCTTCATCACCGGGAGCCTGATAGCTGCCCGGTACACCCATTGCCGGCAAGGTATACTGCATGCTCATAAATTTAACATTGCCCCAGAACATTAAAAATAAAGCACTTATTGAGCCATGATCATTATCTTTATGTTTTTGAAGCGCGAATCAAATCGCTACCGGCATTGGCCATTACCGCATTTGTAAAAATAACTGACAGCTGCGGTTACATCCCCCATTGACGCCAATTACATATTCTATATAAATCAATTATATGCCACCCTATTCTGCAAGAACCGGTTCTGACGGATTTCTTTACAGCGCACGTTTCGCGCAAATCAAAGGATTATGTTAACCGGAGTGGTTAAGCCATAGATGGTGGTAGTACCCCGCTATTCACACAGGCACCCTGAAACACTAAAGAAACAACTGATATTGCGTCAGCCGCTAGCCCGATGTCAGGCGCCGGCAGCAGATATGCATGTATTCGCGCTCGGCGGTATTTGTCAATTTGAGCAGTTGCCCGAGTGTCTCAATATGTACATCACCGAACTCGAGCAACATCAGGTGCAGGCAATCCCTGGCTTCAGCAAAATTTACTAATGGATCATGCATGGTTTTATCCGACACTGGACACACACCCCCCCGGTTCGTCCACCGCTGCCAGTACTCTATTGTCTGGCAGCCGATGAATGTTACATCCAGGTGGATGTACTCATATTGACATGGATCAATACATTCAAACCCGGTTCCTGACAGGTTTAGTTTATTGCCTGCAAATCGGGGTACGTTCAATTTCGGATATTTCAAAGTGTTGTTTTTAATAACAACAGCCGCAATACTCAAGTCCCTATCGCGACTTCAGCGGGCCTGGCAACACGAAGGCACACTGACACGCCCTGATCCAACAGCCGGGAGGCATGGTTAAACGGATGTTCGAGGCAGCAGAAGTCGGCTCCAGTATTGCCAAAAGCGAATTCAGGAAACAGGTTCCGTTACTTCGCCATGAATTACTTGTTTTGCAACAGGAATTGCTCGAACTGGCTGAATTTCCCGTCATCGTCGTGTTCGCCGGGGTGGATGGCGCCGGCAAAGGACAGACCGTCAACCTGCTGAATGAATGGATGGACCCGCGCTGGA
>JAOULY010000263.1 GCA_029881775.1 Gammaproteobacteria bacterium | reverse complement strand
GGTATCGGTGGCGTTTGCGGCAGTCAGCCTCGCGCGGCAGATTTTCGGTGACCTGGCCCGCCACACCGCGCTGCTGATCGGCGCCGGTGAAACCATCGAGCTGACCGCGCGCCACCTGCATGACCGCCAGACCGGCAAACTCATTATCGCCAACCGCACGGTCAGCCGCGCACATGACCTGGCTGCCCAGTTCGGCGGCTACGGAATCGGCCTGGAAGAAATCGCCACTCACCTTGCCGAGGCCGATATCGTTATCGCCTCGACCGGCAGCAGTTCCACACTGCTGGAAAAGGCCACTGTCGAAAATGCCCTGCAGAGCCGCAAGCACCGGCCGGTACTGATGATCGACATCGCGGTACCCCCCGATATCGATCCGGCAGTCAGGGAACTCGACGACGTCTACCTGTATACCGTCGATGACCTGCAGCAGGTCATTGAAGAAAACATGCGCTCACGCCAGGAAGCGGCGGACCAGGCCGAGGAGATCATCGAGGCACAGGCCGGGCGATTCATGGCGTGGACGCGCTCGCTGGATGCAGTGCCCACGCTCTGCGCCTACCGCGAACATGCGGAATCGCTCGGCGAGACCGAACTCAATCGCGCCCGGCGCTTGCTGGCGGGCGGCACCCCGCCGGAAGAGGTGATCGAGCAGCTCACGCGCAACCTGGTACGAAAACTCACGCATGAGCCCAGTGTAAATATGCGCGATGCCGTTGCCGAAGGCGAAACCGAATTGCTGGAAGCCATCCGGACACTGTTCCGGCTGGACAACGGTAAGGACAGCAAGTAAAGGCTTCCATGCAAACCAGCATCATAAAGAAACTCGAGACGATTGAAGAACGCCATGACGAGGTGGGCGCACTGCTGGCCGATGCCGACACCATCTCGGACCAGGACAGGTATCGCCAGTTGTCGAAAGAATATGCACAGCTTTCGCCGGTAGTGGAGGCCTTCAGTGCCTGGCAGCAGGCGAATGGTGACGCGGACTCCGCTGAAGGCATGCTCAAGGACCCGGACCCGGACATGAAACACATGGCCGAGGAAGAACTGCAGCAGGCGCGCGAACGTATCGGAGCCCTGGAACTGGAATTGCAGAAACTGCTGTTACCGAAAGACCCGCATGACAACAGCAACATCTTTCTTGAAATACGTGCCGGTACCGGTGGCGACGAGGCCGCGATCTTCGCCGGTGACCTGTTTCGCATGTACTCCCGCTATGCGGAACTGAACAAATGGCAGGTCGAAGTACTGAGTGAAAGTGCCGGCGAGCACGGCGGTTATCGTGAAATCATCGCCCGCATCATCGGCCAGGGCGCCTACTCGAAACTCAAGTTCGAATCCGGCGCGCATCGCGTTCAGCGGGTACCGGAAACCGAATCGCAGGGCCGTATCCACACCTCGGCGGCCACCGTGGCGATCCTGCCGGAAGTGGAAGAGATCGATAAAATAGACATTAACCCGGCAGACCTGAAGGTCGACACCTTCCGTGCCTCCGGCGCCGGCGGCCAGCATGTCAACAAGACCGATTCGGCCATTCGCCTGACGCACCTGCCCACCGGTATTGTCGTTGAATGCCAGGATGAACGCTCGCAACACAAGAATCGCGCCCGCGCCATGTCGTTGCTGTCCGCAAAGCTGCTCAGTGTCGAGCAGGAGAAACAGAAGTCACAGGAATCGGCAACGCGGCGGCAACTGGTCGGCAGCGGCGACCGCTCGGAACGTATCCGCACCTATAATTTTCCACAGGGCCGCATGACCGATCACCGCATCAACCTGACAGTCTACAAACTCGATGACTTCATGGCCGGCAACCTCGACCTGGCCATCGAGCCGCTGATTAACGAATACCAGGCCGACCAACTCAGCGCACTGAATGAACAAGGCGCCTGATACATCACCGATACGCGAACTGCTGGACCAGGCGGCACAACGGATAGACAGCGATTCGCCCCGCCTTGACGCCGAGGTCCTGCTTGCCCACGTACTCGACAAACCGCGCAGCCACCTGCTGGCCTGGCCGGACAGGATCCCGGAGGCGGCACAACAGGCACGTTACCGCAAACTGATCGAGCGCCGCGCCGGCGGCGAACCGGTTGCCTACCTTACCGGCGAACGCGAATTCTGGTCATTGCCGCTGACCGTCACGCAGGACACGCTCATCCCGCGACCGGAAACCGAAACACTGGTCGCAACGGCACTCGAACATTTGCCAGCTGACAGCCATGCACGGGTAGCCGATCTCGGCACCGGCAGTGGCGCCATCGCGCTGGCCATTGCGCACGAACGGCGCGCCTGCCATGTCCGCGCCTGCGACCGGTCGGCAGCCGCGCTTGCGGTTGCCGCAGGCAATGCCCGTCAACTGCAGCTGGACAATATCGAATTCGCCAGCGGCGACTGGTGCGCGGCACTTGCGGGCGAGTGCTTTGATCTCATCGTCAGCAACCCGCCGTACATAGCCGCTGCCGACGAGCACCTCGCGTGCGGCGATGTCCGCTTTGAACCGCAGGACGCGCTGGTCGCCGGTGATGAGGGCCTTGATGACATTCGCCGGATCGCTGCCTGCGCACGCAGCCACCTGTGCGACAACGCCTTGCTGATGCTGGAGCACGGCTTTGACCAGCGCGAGCCGGTAGCGCGGATACTGGCAGATCACGGCTATCGCGACATCGTCTGCAACAACGACCTGGCCGGCCGGGCACGCGTGACAGTGTGCCGGAATGGCGGTGATTAGCTGCCCTGGTTCCGGCAAAAAACCACACCGAAAGCTTGCTATTTCCACGTACCGGGGTCAGGATTAAGGCGTGCTTGAAAAACTGAAACAGCGCACCATCTGGCTCGCCGATTCAGACAGTCATTCTGACATCCTCGAGTCCGCCGCCGCCCTGCTCCGCGACGTGAAGGGCGTTATTCGCGTTCGCATCAAGACACCTGACAAACTGGTCGTCAGCTACAACGTTCGCCAGATCACCCTGCAAACCATCACCGCCCTGCTCGAGGAATTCGGCTACACAATGCGCACCAGCCTGTTCTGTCGGCTCATGCGCAGCATGTGCTATTACATTGAAGACATCGAGTGCAATGAAAGCAAACATGACCAGGCCGAATACACCCGTGACGCCTTTATCAATCGATACCTGACCCGCGAGCACGGTTGCCGCGATCACCGGCCGGATTACCTGCGGCGGTATTTGTAGCAGTCTGGTAAATTGCCGACCGGGAAGTCAGGCTGGATCGCACGTTTCTTATTCAGAATATCCTCGCAATGTATTTTTTATTTCTTGCCGCAGGAAAAGAGCACTAACTCACGACAGCGCCATGAAACCAATTTAATACTGCGATAACAGAATTAACTAATACGCATAATCAATCTAAGTTCAAATATCAGACATTTATTCCAGAGGAAATTCCCCTCTCCCTCCGGGAGAGGGTCAGGGAGAGGGAATATAAAATCCAACAGGTTCTTTTGTTTGACCCCCTCTCCCCAACCCTCCCCCTGAGGGGGAGGGAGCTTATAAAACAGCAACAAGACCGCCCCCTTTTATCCCAATGTCGGGCACGGGCTATACTGCCCACCATGAACGATGACCAGTTACTCCGTTACAGCCGGCAGATCATGCTGCCGCAGGTCGATATCGCCGGGCAGGAGACGCTACTCGCAGCCCGCGTATTGATTGTCGGTGCCGGCGGACTCGGTTCACCGGCCGCGATGTACCTTGCGGCCGGCGGCATCGGCC
>JAOULY010000262.1 GCA_029881775.1 Gammaproteobacteria bacterium | reverse complement strand
GGGGGAATCGAAAACAACAACCCGGTTGCTGTAACGGGTGGCAAACTCATGCATCAAAACCTGCATCCTGTTACTTGCGATCATTTCCGTAATGTATTCGTGCGGCTGGCCAGCCGGTAACAGCACCAGGCCAGGCACATCGGTTTTTATAAGGGCATCCTCGATCGGCATGCTGTCACTGGCCAGCAGGTCTGTTAAATCCGGCCGGTATTTTTCTACACCTAACATCCGGCTAACGCCCTGCTTGGTGACATCGCCGTCAACCAGCAGCACGGTATTGTCACGCTCCTGTGCGATGGTCAGTGCCAGGTTGACTGCAGTATAGGTCTTGCCTTCGCCGGGCACGGAACTGGTAACCATGATCAGGTTTCCCTGGTCGACCAGGGAGGCCGACCTGCCGAAGGCATTAGACAGCAGCGGGCGCTTGATCCGGCGGTATTCGCCGCGCACGTCTGCGCCCATGTTACTGTCAGGCACAAGCATATTGAGTTCGCGCAGGCGTTGCATGATATACACGATATTGGTGTTGCTATCGTTTCTGCTCATTATTCCGCCGTTGTTATCAGGGTGCTTCGCCGTATATGCGGCATCAATTGGTTTCACGTCAACCTCGGTTCAGAAAATTCGTAACAGGCCGTATGTTATTGTCATTACTTCCCGATACTATTGATCAGGCTGCATAAGCTCGGACATCAGCATTCTGAGATATACCGAGCCCTGCTGCTGGTACATGATTGCCGCCGCGAAAGAACCAATCATCAGCATCGTGATTAGCAGGAATATTGCCATGTCCACCCTGCGTTGATGCTGTTTTTCCGGGGTAATTTGCAGGCTGATGGTGCCCAGTACAGGCAGATCAATCATCCGTGACATTTGTTTGAAATCAACAAATGTTGGGTGCAGAAGAAATCTCAGGATACTCCAGCCAATACCGGCTGCCAGCGCTGCTGCGAAAGCACCTGCGAGCAAAAGCGGTCGATTCGGATTCGATGGCAGCAATGGTACTACCGGCGCATCCACCACCCTGAATATCAGGTCGCTTTTATTCTTCTCGGCCTTCTGCGCCATCCTGGCCGATTCACGCCTCTCAAGGAGCGCAAGGTAACGGGTCCTGGTTATTTCATAGTCACGAGTCAGCCTGACAAGGTCTGCCTCGACCTGGGGAATAGTGTCGATTGATTGTTTTAGTTCAGCCAGCTTCTGGCGTTGTTCGGTGAGCTTCACCTGGAGAGTTCCCACCTCGATGCGGGCACGTCCCTCCTCGATCTTGAGATCCTGGTAAATCGGGTTGGGTCCCGCATTGCTGCCACTTGCAACACCAGCAGAATTGCCCCGGCCACTTTCCTGCAGATCGGCAATTCTGGCACGCATCGCCTTCACATCCGGGTGCTCCTCGGTAAACTGTGCCAGCAGCTCATCCAGTTGCTGCTGGTGGTTCTGTAATATTGACGATGTACCACTGGAGGATGTGGTGGTGGTGAGAACCGGTTTCTCGCCAGCCAGCTGTTGTGTGATAGCATTGTAGCGTTGCTTTGCCAGGCGCAATTCCGAGTTGGTGGTGTCGATCAATTCCTGCTGCTGCTGCAGGCGAGCATAATAACCACCTCTTTCATCCGGCATGAATCCGACATTCTTTTTCTTGAATGTGGCAAGCCGCTCTTCGCCCTGGAGCAGGCGTTGCTCGTAATCGCGGATCTGCTCGTTTAGAAAATCCTCGGCCATCGCCGAATCCATCCGTCCCGAATTCAGGGTGTTCTCTATTAGCGAATTCAGCAGGTTGAAAACCACCTTGAAGGCCATTTCGGCCGATGAGGACTCGAAGCTGATTTCATATATGCTGCTGCCGTTGTTGCGGCCGCGCGGGGCACGACCACCCACGTTGCTGATCAGGATTGACTGGCTCAGTCTCTGTATCAATCTCTCACGTGTCTCGGGAGTGTCCGCGACCAGATCCATGTCTGATTCACGTATTATGCTTAGCAGATTGTCCCTGCTAAGCAGGATGCGCGTCATGACATTGATTTCATCTTCCGGGCTGGTCACCATCGCCAGATCCTGAAGCAGGGGCTGCATGATCGATGTTGTGTCGATATGCACTGCCGCCTTGGCCAGAAACTTGTCTGGCATGGTATATATGTAGAACCAGCCAGCGATGGCAACGAACCAGCAGATAAGCAGCGCCGACCAGCGATAGTGCCACAAACCATGCAGATAGCCGTAAGCTACATTTATCTGTTCATGTATGGAGATCATGCGTTAACGAACCTTCGGTCTCAGACAACCCAATGCGGAATATAATGACGAGGTGATAGTTCCATTTAATTAGTCCTTTCTGTTACAGGCTACTGCTATTTTGGTGCGGCATCTCGGTACCAAAGGGTTACCCGGCAATATTGCTTGTATCGTACGCATGAAGTATTGACTGTAGCTGGCCGGTATCAATGAGAGCGAGGTGTCAGTTTATTATCACTTGTGCCTGCTTGATTGTCCATTAAATATCAATAAGTTGAATCCTGGTAGATCACTGCCACTGGTAGTGAGGCTTGACAGGTTTCTGCCATCCGATTGTGTCGAGCAATTATTTTGCCTCCACTAGAGCCGGCAAGTTCGACAAGCTGGGCCATAGTTTGGAGCTGTCAGTACCAAGCTTATCCGTAAAATTATTGCACATTTAATTCTCTGGAGCATCCGGGAAAGTGATCTGTGGGGTTTCATCATACTGTCAGCCCTGAAGATGGTAGTTGGAAGTATTGTTTTCACCTGTTTGCTGCTCAGTGTCCTGGATGTACCCAGCACAGGTGTAACTACCCTTTCTCTAAAGCCTGCGCCCAGCACAGATAGAATGTATGGAAACTCTAGTTCTGGCGACGGGTTTCTATGGTTTTGCAGCGCCGACCAATTGAATCAGCCCCGGATATCCTTATCTGCACGGAGCATACCCGTCTACGCCCAAGACAGCCGCATGCTGTTTGCCGGGAATCGAGCTGTCTGCGGGAATCCTGTAGTCCCGAAGCAACGCGAGGAATTCCTGCTGGCCCCTGGCCAGTTCTCCTGTCCCGGCGAGACATTCAGCTTTCTGGTCAACAATTCTGCGTATTTGCCCGGATGGTTGCCGGTCTGTAGCGTTACCGCTGGCAAGACGAACATTTTTCAGATTAGCCAATCAGCAGGTGCACATTATGTAAACTTTGGTGTTTTCCAGAAGGGGTGAAGACCCTCTCAGTGGGTGTCATCTCACAGTCTATGTTCGGGTGGGCTGTCATCAGCGAGCGACCCAATCCCAATGCCGGTCTCCAGGTAAAATTCCCGTTCCCGAGGTTCGCGGATTTATATAATCACAATATAATTATATACATACAAGTTATGAATGCAGCGCACCTGACGGTGCATGGCCTCAATGGATATACCTGATTTTGTTAGAGGGCCTGGTTAAAGTGGTGACGAAATTAATGTATTTAGACTGGTTGATTTACATCAGGCGCGGAGCCTCATATTGATACTATCTGAATTGTATCGATCTGTTTTCATAAAGTATTTCACCGGGTTATTAGTACTTATGTCTTATTGCCCACTATCCGAACAAGGTTTATATTGATTTGCAGTTGCATATTTTTTAGCACTCTGCCCGGCTATTGACTTACAGCTGATTGACGCTAATGATGCTGTAAACAAGAATTGAATCATATAGATAACTTTACGCTTGGCAGTGAGATCGCGCAGTTGCAGGTTATTCAGG
>JAOULY010000261.1 GCA_029881775.1 Gammaproteobacteria bacterium | reverse complement strand
ACGGCGGCTTCCCGGGTTGCCATATCGATATAACCCAGCTGCTGCATCCGGCCGAGAATGTAATCGCGGCGGTCTTTCGCAGCCTCCGGGTTACTGATCGGGTTAACGCGCGAGGGGGCCTTGGGCAAGGCAGCAATCATTGCCATGCGGGCCACTGACAGATCACCGATATCCTGGCCGTAGTACACACGCGCCGCCGCCTGCACACCATAGGCACGCTGCCCGAGGTAAATCTTGTTGAAGTAGAGTTCCAGAATCTCGTTCTTGGTGAGTGATCGCTCGATCCGGAAGGCCAGCAGGATCTCCGTCAGCTTGCGCAGGTAGGTCTTTTCACTCGACAGGAAATAGTTTCGTGCCACCTGCATGGTAATGGTGCTGCCGCCACGCCGCTTCTTACCGGTACGCAGCAGTTCGACTGCAGCGCTTGCCAGGCCGGGGAAATCCACGCCGGAGTGCGAGAAGAAGGTATCATCCTCCGCCGCCAGGAAGGCATTGATCAGGAGCGGCGGGACCTCATCGATGGTGACCGGCGTCCGCCGTTTTTCACCGAATTCTGCCAGCAGCTGCCGGTCGCGACTGTAAACACGCAACGGCTCCTGCAACTGCACCTCGCGAAGCGCATCGATTGACGGCAGCTGTGGCTCAATCTGTATATATAGTGTGATAGCGGCCACAGCCGTCAAAAAAATGCCTGTCAGCATGAGATACAGCAGGAACACCCATATTCGGCGGAGAATCATCGTGGAAAGCTACAACCTGTGATCGGGTTCAAAGAACGGACATACAGCACATCATAAATTAAGATCTAACGCAGCGAGGATACTTTTTTTTCTAAACAAAAAGCGCAACTGTCCGATAAGCAGTAACACAACCTTTGTTTATTAAATACGCATGAGTTGACAATCAATTAGCAATGTCCTCTAATGCGGCGAACTACCCATGTTGCACAACAGCGGGTAACTAAAGGGAAATATTGTGCCATTCGCGCAACTATTTAAACGAACAACACCACCACTCATCGGTCTGGATATCAGTTCCACCGCGGTCAAGATGCTGGAATTGAGTCGCAGCGGATCACGCTATCGCGTGGAAAGCTACGCCGTTGAGCCACTACCACCCAATTCCGTCGTGGAAAAGAACATCACCGACGTCGATGCTGTCGGCGAGGCTGTACGCCGCGCCATCAAGCGTTCGGGCACTCGCTGCCGACATGCTGCGGTCGCCATCGCGGGCTCATCGACCATTACCAAGGTGATCCCGATGCCGGCAGGCCTCAGTGAGGACGACATCGAAAGCCAGATCGAACTCGAGGCTGACCAGTACGTCCCCTATCCACTGGAAGAGGTCAACCTGGACTTCGAGGTTATCGGTCCGTCGGAGAAAAACCCCGACACGGTCGATGTACTGCTGGCCGCGTGCCGCAGCGAAAATGTTGACCTGCGCAACGCTGCGGTGGAGACCGGTGGACTGAAAACCCAGATCATGGATGTTGAGTCCTTTGCCAGTGAGAATGCATTCGCGCTGCTGGCAGACCAGTTACCGGACCAGGGCGTTGGCAAGACGGTTGCCGTCATCGACGTTGGCGCAACCATGACCACGCTGAACGTCATGCACGACCTGAAAAGTATTTACACGCGTGACACCGTCTTTGGCGGCAAGCAGCTGACCGAGGAAATCATGCGCCGATACGGCCTGTCCTACGAAGAGGCCGGCATGGCCAAGCGCCAGGGCGGACTACCGGAAAATTACCTTACCGATGTACTGGAACCGTTCAAGGAAGCAATGACCCAGCAGGCCAGCCGCTCCCTGCAATTCTTTTATTCATCCAGCCCGCACAGCAAGGTCGACCATATTGTGCTGGCCGGCGGCAGCGCCTCGATACCGGGGATGGATGAAATGATCCAGGAAAAACTCGGTGTAGATACGAGCATAGCGAATCCGTTCGCTTCAATGTCACTGTCTGCGCGGGTCAAACCGCAGACACTGAGTAATGATGCGCCGGCCCTGCTGATTGCCTGCGGACTGGCCCTCAGGAGCTTCGACTGATATGGCACGCATTAACCTGCTTCCGTGGCGCGAAGAACTCAACAAGCAGAAACAACGGGAATTCGTGTTCCTCTCCGGCGGCTCGGTTCTGATAGCCGGCCTGATAGTGCTGTTCTCGCACCTGCATATTAACGGCATGATCGAGGACCAGAACCAGCGCAACGATTTCCTGCAAAGTGAAATCGACCTGCTCAACAAGCGTATTGGCCGCATCAAGGAACTCGAAAAGATGAAAGGCGATCTGCTGGCGCGAATGAACGTCATTCAGGAACTGCAGAGCAGTCGCCCGGAAAGTGTGCACCTGATGGACGAAATGGTCAGAACACTACCGGATGGCGTTTATCTGGAAGCATTCAACCAGAAGGGGCGCAACCTCACCATGAAGGGTGTCGCACAGTCCAATGCACGCGTGTCCGATTACATGCGCAGCATTGAGGACTCGGACTGGTTCGGCGGGCCGCGCCTCGACCTGATCAAGTCTTCTGTCACCAATCGCCGTCGTATTGCCAACTTCACCCTGCGCGGCAACCAGAAAGCGCCTACGAAGACTGACGAGGCAGGTTAGCAATGGATATTAATGAACTTGACCTGACAAATGTCGCTCGCTGGCCGGCTGCCGCCAAGGCAGTGGTTATTCTTTTCGTGATGGGGTGTGTCATATTTCTGGGTTACTGGTTCCACACCAAGGACCAGCTCGTTTCCCTGGAGAACATAGAAAATAAAGAGCAGGAACTGAAAACGATTTTCGAGCAGAAGGCCAAACTTGCCGTCAATCTCGAAGCCTACGAAAAACAGCTTGAGGAAATGCGCGAGTCATTCGGTGCCATGTTGCGCCAGTTGCCGAACAAGACCGAAGTTGCAGATCTGCTGGTTGATGTATCCCAGACAGGCCTTGCCAGCGGGCTGGAATTCGAACTGTTCAAGCCACAGGCGGAAGTGCCGCGTGAGTTCTATGCGGAGTTGCCCATCAGCATTAAAGTCACAGGCGACTACCACGAATTCGGTGATTTTGTCAGCGGTGTTGCCGCGCTCCCGCGTATCGTGACGCTGCATAATGTCGACATCAAACGCAAGGATGCCAAATCCGGCACTCTCGTCATGGACCTGACCGCGAAGACATATCGCTACCTGGAAGACAGTGAACGTGGCGATGGTTCGAAAAATGGCACGGGCAAGAACGGAGGCAAGAAATGATTATCTCCAGTCGACCGTTTAACCGCCTGATTCTGGCCGCCGCAATATCCGCCCTGGCCGGCTGCTCAAGCGACCCGACTACCGATCTCGCGGAATATGTACAACAGGTCAAGAACCAGCAGCGCTCGGCGATCGAGCCACTGCCGGAATTCAAGCCGTACGAATCCTTCAGCTACGCCGCGGCAGATTTACGCGACCCGTTTACCGCGCCTGCATTCTCGCACCAGCAGGCCGCTGTTATCTCTGACAAGCCGGCCAGTTCGGGCATCAAGCCCGATTTCGAACGCCCGACCGAACCGCTGGAAGAATTTCCGCTGGACAGTCTGCGCATGGTTGGCACGCTTGAGCAGTTCAAGGACAACTGGGCGCTTATCAATGATACGGATGGCACGATCCACCGCGTCCAGCCGGGCAATTACGCCGGTCAGAATCACGGTAAAATCACGCGCATTACAGATTTTGAAGTCGAACTTACTGAAATCGTTCCTGACGGAATCGGT
>JAOULY010000260.1 GCA_029881775.1 Gammaproteobacteria bacterium | reverse complement strand
CCTGCCCATGCGCCGGCCGCTGTCGATTATGCGGGTTGACCCTGCCGCCGGCTGGGTGGATTTCCTCTACAAGACCGTCGGCACCGGCACACAGGCGCTCAGCCGCCGCGCAGCGGGCGAAACCATTAGCATGATCGGGCCAATCGGGATGCCGTTCACCCCCGACCGGGAGCGTCCTCGCACGCTGCTGCTGGGTGGCGGCGTCGGCATCCCGCCAATGGTGTTTCTTGCCGACCATTTGCGCCGCGACCGGCACTGGCAACCCGTGGTCATGATGGGTTCGGAAGTCCCCTTCCCGTTCAGCCCACGGCCATCGCGTTTCATGCTGCCGGGCATGCCGGAGGGCGTCATTGCCAGCATGCCGTTACTGGAAGACTGGGATGTTCCCGCGCGTCTCGCCAGCCTGCAGGGCTACCCCGGTTGTCACGAGGGCTACATCACCGACCTGGCCCGCCTGTGGCTGGATGCACTGCCCGGCAATGCGCGGAGCGAGGTCGGCGTGTTTGCCTGCGGACCCCACCCAATGCTGGCAGCCGTGGCAACGCTGGCCGCGGAATACCAGCTACCCTGCCAGGTGTCACTGGAAGAATACATGGCCTGTGCGGTCGGTGGCTGCGCCGGCTGCACCGTGCGCATCAACACACCCGCCGGGCCGGCCATGAAACGGGTCTGCGTGGACGGGCCGGTGTTTGATGCGCAAGCGGTGGACTGGGGATAACACCCAGATGGAATCGCGCCTGCAAGGCGCTCCTGCAGCATGCACCAATTGCGTAGGAGCGCCTTGCAGGCGCGATATCTTATGTAAAACATTTCGCCACGGAATCCACGGAAGAACATGGAAAAATTAAATACCAAAAACAGCTGTAGGAGCGCACCGCGTGCGCGAAGTGTGTGGACGCGCAGCGCCCTTACAGCCGTTTCCAGGGTTTTATTTTAGCTTTAATTTCCGTGTCCTTCCGTGTTCTTCCGTGGCAAAGGTTTTCTTTTTCACATGCCCTCTGTCACAAACAATTCGCGCACGCGGTGCGCTCCTACAGCGTTCCTGATTAGCTTTGGATTTTTCCGTGTTCTTCCGTGGCAAAGATTTTTTCCCGTATTCCCTGCGCACAATCAGGAACCGCACCTTGCAGGCGCGATAAAAAAAACGGGCGCCGAAGCGCCCGTTTTTAGTTCATAAGTTCGTGTTGCCAGCTAATCCTGTTCCTGCAGGAACACGTTGTCCATCGCCGACGCAAACTTGTCGACATCGCCCTCGTCGAGCTTGATCATCAGGCGGACTTCGTTGGCGGAGTCGGCGTAGTGCAGTGCATCGTCGTAGCTGATCTCGCCTTCCTTGTAGAGATTGAACAGCGCCTGGTCGAACGTAACCATGCCCTGTTGCGTGGATTGCTTCATCACTTCCTTCAGCTTGTGAAGATCACCCTTCTGGATCACATCACTGACCAGCGGCGTACCCAGCAGAATTTCGAGACAGGCGCGACGACCGCTGCCGTCCTTTTTCGGGATCAGCTGCTGCGCAATGAACGCTTTCATATTCATGGACAGATCCATGAACAGCTGCGGACGCCGTTCTTCCGGGAAAAAGTTGATAATACGGTCCATCGCCTGGTTGGCGTTATTGGCATGCAGGGTCGCCATGCACAGGTGGCCGGTCTCGGCGAAGGCAATGGCATGGTTCATGGTCTCGCGATCACGAATCTCGCCGATCAGGATCACGTCCGGCGCCTGTCGCAAGGTGTTTTTCAGCGCCGTCTCGAACGACTCTGTGTCGATACCGACCTCGCGCTGGGTAACAATGCAACCCGCATGCTTGTGTACGAATTCAATCGGGTCTTCGATGGTAATGATGTGGCCGGTGCCGTTCTGGTTGCGGTAACCCAGCATCGACGCCAGTGACGTCGACTTACCGGTGCCGGTCGCGCCGATGAAGATGATCAGGCCGCGCTTGGTCATGGCCAGGTTCTTCAGGATCGGCGGTAAATTGAGTTCCTCGATGGACGGGATATAGGTCTCGATACGACGCAGCACGGCACCGGCGTGGTTACGCTGCACAAAGGCACTGGCACGGAAGCGGCCGATATCCTTTGCGGATATGGCAAAGTTGCACTCGTGTGTCGCCTCGAATTCCTCGCGCTGCGCCGGCGACATCATACTGGTCACGATGTCCATCGCGCTTTCCGGCGACAGCACTTCGTCGGCCACCGGCTTTGTGGTGCCATCGATACGCATCGTCGGCGCCAGGCCAACCGTTAGATAAAGGTCGGATGCATTCTTGTCATGCATCAACTGCAACAGGGGTAGTAAGTCCATGCTTCTTCTCCGGAACCGGGTTTACCTGAAATTGTCCTTGATCGCGGCCTTGGAACGCGCATCCTGCTTGGTAATCAGGCCCTTCGACAGGATGTCGGTCAGGTACTGGTCAAGCGTGGTCATGCCGACGGCATTACCGGTCTGGATCGCGGAGTACATCTGGGCAACCTTGTCCTCGCGGATCAGGTTACGGATGGCCGGTGTACCGATCATGATTTCCCAGGCGGCAATACGTCCGCCACCGACTTTCTTCAGGAGCGTCTGTGCAATAACGGCGCGCAGCGATTCAGACAACATGGAACGCACCATGGTCTTCTCCGCAGCCGGGAACACGTCGATCACACGGTCGATGGTCTTGGCCGCCGACGTGGTATGCAGGGTACCGAACACGAGGTGACCGGTTTCCGCTGCAGTCAGCGCCAGGCGGATGGTTTCCAGGTCACGCATTTCGCCGACCAGGATGATGTCCGGGTCTTCACGCAACGCCGAGCGCAGCGCTTCGTTAAAGCCCTTGGTGTCCCGGTGAACCTCGCGCTGGTTGACGAGACACTTCTTGCTCTCGTGCACAAATTCGATCGGGTCCTCGATCGTGAGGATATGGTGATATGCCTTTTTGTTGATGTAGTCGATCATCGCGGCAAGCGTTGTCGACTTACCGGAGCCGGTCGGCCCCGTCACCAGCACCAGGCCGCGCGGCGTGTCGGAGATGTCCTTGAAAATCTGCGGCGTGCCGAGGTCTTCGAGACTCAGGATGTCCGAGGGAATGGTACGGAAAACCGCACCTGCACCGCGGTTATGATTGAACGCGTTGACACGGAAGCGGGCCAGGTCAGGAATCTCGAACGAGAAATCGGTTTCCAGGAACTCCTCGTAATCCTTGCGCTGCTTGTCGTTCATGATGTCGTAGACAAGCCCGTGCACGGTCTTGTGATCCAGCACCGGCACATTGACCTTGCGCATGTCACCGTCGACACGAATCATCGGCGGCATGCCCGCCGAGAGATGGAGGTCAGACGCGCCGTTGTTGACGCTGAAAGTCAGTAATTCAGCAATATCCATGCCTGCTCCCTTGCTATATATGGTTACGTCACTGTTTATCGACTCCGCCAGGAAAACCTTGAAATTCCCTGAATAACGGCAACTTGCACGCACTCCACCGGCCTGTCGCTGCAGCCATCACCACCTTCAAAGTATGCCGCATTACGGTGATTTCACAAGCCGGGAACGGCCCTGGAAATATTCGGGATATCAGTCAGATAATCCGGGGCTGGTCGGTCTTGTCGGTGCCCGTATCTATCCTGTATCGTCAATGCATGAATGATCCCTTTTTGACCTTTATCGGCGGTGGCAACATGGCCGGCAGCCTGGTTGGCGGCCTGATCAGCGATGGCTGGGACCCGGCCCGGATTCGGGTCGCCGATGCAGACCCCGGACAGCGTGAACGGAGGGCCGCGCGCCAC
>JAOULY010000259.1 GCA_029881775.1 Gammaproteobacteria bacterium | reverse complement strand
TATGCCGCCGTTGCCTTCTACGAGACGGAGACCGGCCGGTGAACGTCGCCGACATTCAGGGTGATGCCCTGCTGGCAATTGCGCGCAATGCCATTGCGGCGCGACTGGGTGAGGCAGGGATTGAATATTGCACCTATGACTGGTTGCGTGTGCCGGCCGCAACCTTTGTCACCCTGACCCGGCAGGGTGCCTTGCGCGGGTGTATCGGCAGCCTTGAGCCACACCGGTCCTTGCTGGACGATGTCGTCGCCAATGCCATTGCCGCGGCAACGCGTGACCACCGCTTCCCGCAGCTGCAGGCCAGCGAACTCGGGGTGACGCGAATCGAGGTGTCGCTGCTGTCGCAATCCATGGCTATGCAGTTCACCTCGGAGCAGGATGTCCTGGCACGGTTGCGGCCGGGTATCGACGGCGTGGTGCTGCAATACGGACACCGGCGCGGCACATTTCTTCCGCAGGTCTGGGAGTCATTGCCCGAGCCCGGGAATTTCCTGGCGGCACTCAAGCAGAAGGCCGGTATCCCGGCTGATTTCTGGAATGAAGACATCCAGCTGTCTCGATATACCGTGACCAAGTGGAAAGAGATGGAGCCTGATCATGTCTGATGTATCCGATTTTCCTGCGCGCTGGTGGCACCGTCTGCCGGATGGTCGTATACAGTGCGACCTGTGTCCGCGTGACTGCAAGTTGAAGGAGGGGCAGCGCGGCGCGTGTTTTGTGCGCATGCGCAAGGATGATCGCATGGTGCTGACAACCTATGGCCGCTCGTCCGGTTTCTGCATCGACCCCATTGAAAAGAAACCGTTGAATCACTTTTACCCCGGCTCATCGGTGTTGTCGTTCGGCACGGCCGGTTGCAATCTTGCCTGCAAGTTCTGCCAGAACTGGGACATCAGCAAGTCGCGCGACATGGATCGGCTGATGGACCAGGCGAGCCCGGAGGCAATCGCGATTGCGGCAGAGACGTCCGGCTGCAAGAGTGCGGCGTTCACCTACAACGATCCGGTCATATTCGCCGAATACGCCATTGATACGGCCCATGCCTGCCACGAACGCGGCATCAAAACCGTGGCCGTGACGGCGGGCTACATTCATCCTGAACCCGGCAGTGAGTTCTACCGCGTGATGGACGCGGCCAATGTCGATCTGAAGGCGTTCACGGATGAGTTTTATTACAAGCTGACGGGATCACACCTGCAACCGGTGCTTGATTCGCTGGTGTACCTGTACCACGACACGGATGTATGGACCGAGGTCACCACCTTGCTGATACCGGGCCACAACGACTCTGACAGCGAGATCGAGGCCATGAGCAAATGGCTGGTGAAGGAACTCGGCCGGGATGTGCCGCTGCATTTTTCAGCATTTCACCCGGACTTCAGGATGCAGGGCGTGCCTGCCACGCCCGCCGAGACCCTGGTGAGGGCCCGGCACATTGCACGGGCCGAGGGGCTGCATTACGTTTACACGGGAAACATCCATAACCGTGATGGCGATACCACCCGCTGTCCCGCTTGCAACGCGTCGCTGATTGAACGTGACTGGTACCGGATCCTCGATTACCGTGTCACCGATGACGGGCATTGCCCGGACTGCGGCACGGCAATCGCCGGTCGCTTCGGTAAATACACCGGTGATTTCGGCGCGCGTCGCATCCCGGTGCGAATCGGCGCATGACGTCATCGCCTAATCGAATTGAGAGCGCCTGACCTGTCATCCCCTGTCAGGTGCTTGTGTCCGGCTCCGCCCCGGGCGATCTGTTGGCCCTTCGCATTGCTGCGACAATAAGCCACATTCTCCCTGGCCCGGCGTGCCGGTAGACTTCCGGCAGGTCGTGAAAAAACCTGTCAAATAGGGAGTTAAAAATGCCTGTAAGAACGATTCTCGGCACCGCGCTGGCCGTGTCGCTGTGCTGCAGCGGCAGTTCCTACGCAGCGTCTGATCCACATGCACATCACGGCCAGCATGATCACTCCGGTCATCATCATGGCGATACCATGCTGATGGGTACGCATATCCACAAGCAGGGCGACTGGATGCTGTCCTACCGGTTCATGCGCATGCGCATGGAAGACAGCCGCAACGGAACGTCTGCTATCAGTCCGGACACTATCGTCACCACGGTTGCGAACCGGTTTTCCGCACTGGCGGGACAGCCGCCGACACTGCGTGTTGTGCCGACGGAAATGACCACCGACATGCACATGCTGGGCACCATGTACGGCCTGTCCGATGGCATCACGTTGATGGCGATGCTGCCTTATCTTGAAAAAGAGATGGACCACGTTACCTACATGGGCGGCACGGGGACCACTGTGCTGGGTGGCTTCAGGACGGCAACAAGCGGCATCGGTGACGTCAGGCTCAAGGGTCTGTTCCGCCTGCATGATGACCGGACGCATCACGTGCATGGTATTTTCGGCGTGAGTCTGCCGACGGGCTCGAATACCGAAACCGGTGCAATCCTTACGCCGATGGGCGCTACGCCGACCATCCGCCTGCCGTATCCGATGCAGCCGGGTTCAGGCACCTACGACATCATTGCAGGCCTGACCTATACAGCCATGACAGACGCCATGTCGTGGGGTGCGCAATATGAGGCGACACTCCGGACCGGAAGTGACGAGGGCTACACGCTGGGTGATGTTCACAAGCTGACAGCCTGGCTGGGTACACGGCTGCAGTCCGCAATCGGCGTGGCAGGCCGGCTCAGTTACCTGAACGTCGATAACATCGATGGCATCGATCCGAACATCGTCGCGCCGGTGCAGACCGCGGACCCCGACCGGCAGGGCAGGGAACGCATAGACCTCACGCTCGAAATGAACGTGTCAGCGGGTGATGGCCACCGTATCGGCTTCGAGATCAGCAGGCCGCTGTACCAGGACCTCGACGGCCCGCAGCTGAAATCCGACCTGATGTTCGGCGTGGCTTACCAGAAATCTTTCTGACTCCAGCGCTGCAGCATAACAACACGGCCGTCCCGTTATTTTGTGACCGCCTGCGCCGATGTGTCGGGGCGCGGCGGCAGGAACAGCAGCGGATCGATCCGCGCGTCGTTCAGGCTCACGCCCCAGTGCAGGTGCGGGCCGGTCACGCGGCCGGTCATGCCGATCTTGCCGATAGGGTCGCCGGCCTTCACGACCGTGCCGGGTTCGACATCGATCGCGCTCATGTGACAGTACATGGTGACCAGCCCCTGGCCATGATCGATAAACACGGTCTTGCCATTGAAGAAATAGTCGCCTGTTTCAATGACCGTACCGGCCGCGGGCGCGCGTATCGGCGTGCCTTCCGCGGCCGCGATATCCAGGCCGCTGTGAGGTTTGCGTGGCTGCTCGTTGAAGAAGCGCCGCAGGCCGAACGGACTGCTGGTCGGGCCGTCCACGGGGTAATCGAATGACAGGTCGACGGCCCCGGCGTCGGACCAGTGCCGCAGTGCGCGCGTGATGCTCTCCTTCTCGCGAACGATGCGGTCCATGTCGCGTTTCTCGGGGTTTACCTTGCGTTTGTCCTTGATGGTGATGCGTTGTTCCTCGTAGGACTTGGGCTCGACCTTGAAGGCGATTTTCAGTGGCGCGCCCTGGTTGTTCTTCGCCTGCAGAAAATGCCGACCGGGTTTGGTGCCCAGCGACAGGCCGATAACGGCGGCTGCCTTGCCGTCGATATCCGTGACGAGTATTTTTTTATCGCGGTAACGCGTGCTGGCCGGATCGACATCGTCGGGCAGGGTCACGATCGCAATGCCGCCGGGGACGGGCGTGCTGTCAAGTGTGAGTGCC
>JAOULY010000258.1 GCA_029881775.1 Gammaproteobacteria bacterium | reverse complement strand
ACACCACTTCAGCGAAGATCGTTCTGGCCAGGGCGCCAGCTATGAAAACGGCTTGCTCGTGAACTGGCGGCGTGAAACCCGTAACTATGGTGAATTTGAAGCCGAGGGTGCCTTGCTGGGTGTCAGCGCCGATCCTGGTCGCAACGAGCAGGCATCGACCGGTACGCTGCTGACCCTGCGGCAGCACGACTTTGCAATAAACAACAACTGGCTGATGCAAAACAGTATCGGCATCGATCGTACCTGGTTTGATCCAGTGCTTGCCAGCAGTTACCGCTTCAAGCTGCCATCGACACTGCTGGTCGGAGCCAACTCACACCTGTCATCCAGCGCCGGTGATTTCCGTTTCACGGCCGGTCGTCTCGGCCGGCTTGACTCCGGCCAGGTGCATACCTTTGAAACCACCAGTGGTCGACTGTTAAGTGCCGGCTTCAGCAAGGCGCCGACGGAGAACCTGCACACCGGCATTCAGCTGGTTCATGTCGATGGTGCAAGCAATGTGGCGGACCACAGCAGTGTCGCCGGTGTCCTGGAGTACCGGGACAGTTCGCATGCACGACGCTACCAGCTGCATGCGCTTGCCGATAGCGGGGGTGCTGCCGGTTTCTGGCTGGATGGCGACATACTGAACGGCTACTGGCGCCATCGTTTCGGTGCGTTTCGACTGGGGCCGGGATTGTTGTGGGCCGATACAGTCATGGCCAATGACCTGCAGGGATTCTACGCCCGTGCGGACCTGCAAACCCTGCGTTACCAGTTGTCCGGTGGCCTCGATTACAACAGCGGCAATCTTGATGACGACCCGTTGCAAAACGGAACTCGTATTATCACCGCGTTTATCACCGGCAACCGGCAATTAAACCGGTTGACCGGCATAGGCGGCACACTCAATTTGCGTGACAGTCGTTCGACCAACAGTACTGTGGCGGGCGGCTCACGAATTACCCGACTGACGGGGCACGCCTCGCACCGGTTTAAAGCAGGTACAACGCGACTGCAGTTGCAGCTGGCGGACATCGAAAACGGTTCGAACCATGGCACTGGAGGCGGTTTTACATGGGACCAGTCCTGGGAGCTTAAGCGTGACCTGATTGTTTCCAGTTCGGTGGGATACGAGGTGGAGAACGGTGCAGGTAATGACGAGTCAAGATTCACAACGGGTTTGCTGGCGCATTATGAATACTCATCGCGCCTGCGCTGGGACGTTAATGTCAACTGGATACGTGCGAATAACGACAGCAGCGGAATTATCACGAATGCAATCAATGCAAATGCAGCCGTGCTGTGGCGGTTTCTGCCAGGCTGGGAGGCCTCGCTACGCGCCGGTTTCAACGATGCAAGTAATGATTCATCGGGCGCGCTTGCCGGCACGGATTTCGCGGGCACTGAACGCATCCTGTTCCTTAGTGTGCGTCGTGAAATCGCTTCGGGTCGACCGTTCGAGCGTCTTGGCAGCAATACCGGCAAGACCGGCTATGGCAACGTGGAGGGTGTAGTCTTCTTTGATGAAAATCGTGATGGCATGCGCCAGGCGGGTGAGAAGGCAGCGGCCGGTGTTTATGTTTATCTCGACCGGAACTACCAGAAAGTCACCGACCGGGATGGCCGGTTTGTTTTTGCGCCGGTGACGGCCGGTGAACACCAGGTTTCAATCGCCGTGGAAGATTTGCCGTTGCCCTGGGGCCTGGATGACGAAAGCCCGCGAACACTCACGGTGAATGTTCGCGAGCGTACCAGTCTGGCTATTCCTTTAGTCCGATTTGATGAGTAGGTGACAGGGTCTCGCTGATTTTCTTTTTGCCGCCCTCCCACTCGATAGTGCCGGACAGTTGCAGTGGCATGACGACATCCTGCATGCTTACCTTGTTCGTCTTGGCGGGCCATATCGGTATGTTACGGGTTTGACCCGGCATGACCGGGCTGGGCGAAACGGAAAATTCCAGCTTGTTACCGACTGCATCCGTGCCGACCAGTATCCCGGACGGACGCCCGTGTGCCATGCCCTTGTTTTCCAGTACGGCAACAGGCGTTTGCTGTTTGTTTACGGTATTGATGCTGATTTTGTGCAGTTCCATATCGGGTAATGCGTCACCGATTACGACGTAGACGATAATCGCAATACGGCCCTGTACCGGGAAACGTATTTCATCGGTGCCAGCCATCACCGACTCTTCATCCAGGCCCTCGAGCAACAGCGCAACACGGCACTCGCCGGGCGGCGAATCCTCTGGAACATGAACTTCAAAGCGGAACCTGCGCGAGGTGTTTCCGGCCATCTTGATGCTGCGTCGTTCGAGGCGGGTCCAGCCGCGGCAACTGCCCGGTTGCAGTTCCGGCGGGTGAATGATTACCTTGCCGTCTTCGGTCAGGTCCCAGTCGGCAGTGCGCATCTTGAAGTTTGCCGTGGTTGCATCGGAGTTGCTGATTTCCACGGTCTCGCGGACGGTATCACCGGGTTTCGCAAACAACTCGAAGCGCGGTGGTGAAATCGTTGCGGCAAAGCCGCCGGCATTTGCCGCGGGTAAGGCAGGTATCAGCATGCACAAGGCAAGCAGTAGTTTCTCAAGGTATGATGGTTTCGATTTCATATTCGGGCTCGAAATTTATCGGATAATTGAAAGAACGGCCATCAATCTCGATAGTAAAGTCAAGAATATCGATCAGGACAGCGCTGTTAATTAGTCCCTGAAACAGCAGTGAGCGTGTTCCCGGCGTGACGGTGCCGTCCGCGAACACGCCGCGTGTCGTCCAGCTCAGGCGCATCCCGGCAGGGTCATCCAGTCCGGGTATCACCACGGGCAGGCCCAGGTAAATACGTGCCTGCATGCCGTTGTATTGCGCGGTATTCAAGCGCACCTCGAAATTACGCACGTTTGAATACAGTGCATTTAGCTGATCTTCGTCGAGCCTGTCGAGGTTGGTGTTGTAGCGCCAGTCGATGGTCACATCAACGTTTTGTCTTGGGGACAGGCTGTCATCGAGTCTGACGGCGCCCGCGGGCATGGATGCGGCAAGTGCCATGCATGCAAGTGAAAATGTTTTCATGGCATGCTCAGGGTATAGGTGACAGTGCCGGTATAGGCACCCGCTTCAAGCACCTCGGCGTTGTCATAGTAAAACCGGTGCCTGTCACTGATCTCCTGCGAGTTGCTGAAGGAAAACTGGAACTGGCTGGTGCTGCCGTCATAGCGACCGGACGGGATGATGCCATTTCTGGATATCCAGCTGATAGTTGTAAATGGCGTGGTATGCGCACCATTGCGCAAGGGAATCGATGAGTCGACCGTCAGCACCGCCACACGTGAGTTGTTTGGTGTGGCGCGGTTTGCCACCGCGATCCTGACGTCCGGCCTGGCCCTGATCGGGACTCCGTTGCCAAGTTCGGCGGAATTTATTCTGAAAGTAACCTCGGCAACATGCGGACCACTCCCGATCGACAGCATCACCGCGGGAACAGGTGAATTGGTTATCCTGAAATTCGCAGCCTGCGCCGGTGCCGGGTAACTGCATGCGGCTGCCAGCAACAGCAACAGCAAACGACTGGGGGACATGGTATTCAGCAGAAAATACATCGCATTGTTTTTCTTCCATTGCATACTACCGGCAATTTTATTGGCCACCAGAGTGATGGGGCAAGGGCTAGAGGACAGGTTTACACCTGTCCTCTGCCGACCCATATCAATGGATATCCCGTGACGATGATTCCTACGGTGAGCTGGCCGTGTAGGTTACGCGACCAAAGTTGGCGGCAGTACCACCGTAGATGCCGCTGGGGTATGACGCGTCGTTG
>JAOULY010000257.1 GCA_029881775.1 Gammaproteobacteria bacterium | reverse complement strand
CGAGCTGGCGATTGTCACCAGTCGTGATGACGAAGCGCTGGAATTGCTGCGCCACGATGCCGCGCACGTGATGGCGCAGGCGGTACAGGAACTCTGGCCCGGCACCCAGGTCACCATCGGCCCGGCCATCGAGAACGGTTTCTACTACGACTTTGCGCGTGACGAGCCGTTTACACCGGACGACCTCGAAACCATCGAAAAACGCATGCACGAAATCGTCAAGCGCGACCTGCCGATCGAGCGCGAGGTGCTTGATCGCGACACCGCCGTGAAGGTGTTCGGCGACATGGGTGAGAGCTACAAGGTGCAGATCATCGAGGACATCATTCCCGAGGGCGAGGAAGTATCGATCTACCGCCAGGGCGAGTGGTTCGATGTCTGCCGCGGTCCGCACCTGCCCAGCACCGGCAAGCTCGGCAAGGGCTTCAAGCTGATGAAGCTGGCCGGCGCCTACTGGCGCGGCGATTCAAACAACGAAATGCTGCAGCGCATCTACGGCACGGCCTGGCGTGACAAGAAAGAACTCAATGCCTACCTGACGCGGCTGGAAGAGGCCGAGAAGCGCGATCACCGCAAGCTCGGCAAGGTGATGAACCTGTTCCATACACAGGAAGAGGCGCCGGGCATGGTGTTCTGGCACGACGCCGGCTGGCAGATCTACCTGGTGATACAGGACTACGTGCGCCGCATGCTGTCGAAGCACGATTACGAGGAAGTGCACACACCGCAGATCATCGATCGCACGCTGTGGGAAAAGTCCGGTCACTGGGAAAAGTTCTCCGATGACATGTTTACCACCGAGTCGGAAAATCGCACCTATGCGATCAAGCCGATGAACTGCCCGGCACACATCCAGATATTCAACCAGGGACTGAAGAGCTACCGCGACCTGCCGTTGCGGCTGGCGGAGTTTGGTTCCTGTACCCGCAACGAACCGTCGGGCACGCTGCATGGGCTGATGCGGGTGCGCAACTTCGTGCAGGACGATGCGCATATCTTTTGTACCGAGGACCAGATCAGCGACGAGGTCTCGGCCTTTATCGATCTGCTCTACCAGGTGTACGCCGACTTCGGTTTTGATGAAGTCAGTGTGAAGTTTTCCACGCGGCCTGAAGAGCGGGTCGGTGAAGACATCCTGTGGGACAAGGCCGAGGCGGCGCTGCAGGCGGTGCTGGATGACAAGCAGCTCGATTGGGAGCTGCAGCCGGGCGAGGGCGCTTTTTACGGACCGAAGATCGAGTTCAACCTGAAGGACTGCCTGTCACGTGTCTGGCAGCTGGGCACCATCCAGCTGGATTTCTCCATGCCGGAGCGGCTCGGCGCCCACTATATTGCCGAGGACGGCAGCAAGCAGGTGCCGGTCATGCTGCACCGGGCCATTCTCGGCTCGCTGGAGCGATTTATCGGTATTTTGATCGAGCATCACGCCGGTTTGCTGCCCCTGTGGCTGGCCCCGGTGCAGGCTATAGTGCTGAATATCACCGACAACCAGGCCGACTATGCCCGGAAAGTTGAAGAATCCCTGAAAAATCAGGGCCTGAGGGTCAAATCGGACTTGAGAAATGAGAAGATCGGCTTTAAAATCCGCGAGCACACGATTAAACGCATCCCCTATTTGCTGGTAATCGGCGATCGGGAAGCGGAAGCAGGTACCGTGGCCGTGCGCACGCGAGGCGGAAAGGACCTGGGCAGCTTGTCACTGGAACAGCTGGCCGAGGGTCTGAAAACCGAATCCGCGAGCCACGGCCGAATTGTTTTGGAGGGTTAGCGTATCGCCGCAAAAAAACCGCAGCATCGGATCAATGGATCCATCGTTGCATCTGAAGTCCGCGTCATTGATCAGGACGGAGAACAGGTTGGTATTTTACCGATAGCAGAAGCCATCAGTCTGGCTGGCGAGGCAAGTCTCGACCTGGTCGAAATTTCGCCCAACGCGGAACCACCGGTTTGCCGGATCATGGACTACGGCAAGTTCAGGTTCGAGGAAAACAAGAAGCAACAGATTGCGAAGAAGAAACAGAAGCAAACCCAGGTCAAGGAGATCAAGTTCCGGCCGGGTACAGATATTGGCGATTACAAGATCAAGCTGCGCAAGCTGAGTGCGTTTCTCGAGGAAGGCGATCGCACCAAGGTGACGTTACGGTTCCGCGGCCGCGAGATGGCCCACCAGGAACTCGGCATGGAACTGCTGATGCGCGTAAAGGCCGACCTGGCTGAAATAGGTGTGGTCGAGCAGGAACCGAAAATGGAAGGCCGGCTGATGGTGATGGTGCTGGCGCCGAAACGAAACAAGTGATGTGAGCAGGTTTCATGTCATTGCAGGAAACGAAGTGACGAAGCAATCTCTCCGGGGGTGCTTCCCGGTTTGCGAGATTGCTCCGCTCTGCTCGCAATGACAGCTAAAAAGATTATTTTTTGGAGTAAACGGAAATGCCTAAGTTAAAGACAAACCGCGGTGCGGCCAAGCGATTCAGGAAGACCGGTTCTGGCGGTTTCAAGCGCGGACAGTCGCACCTGCGTCACATCCTGACCAAGAAGAGCAGCAAGCGTAAGCGCCAGCTGGGTTCGCCGGCCGAAGTGCATGAAGCGGACGTGGCGATGGTTCGCCGCATGCTGCCGTTCATCTGATTTATTATCGAGGTAGTTAGCAATGCCAAGAGTAAAACGTGGAGTGACCGCACGTGCGCGGCACAAGAAAATTCTCGGTCAGGCCAAGGGCTATTACGGTGCGCGCCGCAAGGTCTTCCGTGTGGCGAAGCAGGCCGTCATCAAGGCCGGCCAGTATGCCTACCGTGACCGCCGTCAACGCAAGCGCCAGTTCCGCGTGTTGTGGATTGCGCGTATCAATGCAGCGGCACGACTGAACGGTCTGTCCTACAGTCGCATGATCGATGGTCTGAACAAGGCGAACATCGAGGTCGATCGCAAGATGCTTGCCGACCTGGCCGTGTTCGATGCAGCAGGCTTCAGTGCGCTGGCTGAAAAGGCCAAGGCCGGCTTGTCTGCATAACACCGATTTGCAGATCGATACCGGAAGGGGAAAGGTTGAAAGCCTTTCCCCTTTTTCATTTGAGTCGACTGTTCAGGGATTCTGATTGAATCCCCTCTCCCCAACCCTCTCCCGGAGGGAGAGGGGGAAGAAGATTTGGGGTGGGGGAGTAGGTAAGAGCAGTCGCGGAAATATCAGTCCCCTCTCCCGCAGGGTTAGGGGGAAGGATGATTTGGAGTGGGGGGTAGTAGTTAGCAGTAGCAGAAATAACAATCCCCTCTCCCACAGGGAGAGGGACAGGGAGAGGGGATATTGAAAACGCTGGCAAGGAAGCTGCGTAAAGAATCGACCGATGCAGAGCGCCTGCTGTGGAAATATCTGCGCGCACACCGGATGGCGGGATTTAAATTCAAACGCCAGTTTGTAATCGAGCCGTACATAGTGGACTTTGTATGTGTCGAGGCAAGATTAATTATCGAGGCGGATGGTGGTCAGCATATTGAGCAGTGTGCTGAAGACCAGGCCAGGACCGGGTATCTTGAATCATCAGGCTACAGGGTGATGCGTTTCTGGAATCATGAAATACTGACCGATACCGAGAGTGTTCTGGAATATATTTACAAAGCGCTGATTAAATCCCCTCTCCCCAACCCTCTCCCGGAGGGGGAGGGGGTTAATACAATTAATAAGGAGTAGCCACAGGTGACCAACCTGGCGGAACTTGAGAAACAGGCATTACAGGAGATCGAGGCGTCTGCAGACCCTGCAGCGCTGGATGCCGTTCGGGTGCGCTATCTCGGCAAAAGA
>JAOULY010000256.1 GCA_029881775.1 Gammaproteobacteria bacterium | reverse complement strand
GAAATTGACCAGCACGTAGTTACCGCGCAGGTCGCTCAGCGTGTGCGAGACGCCGTCCATATCCTGCAGGGTAAAATCCGGCGCCTCGACAGGTTCCAGCGCGGTCAGGGTGGTGCTGAGTACCGGGTCTGCGGCCAGTAGCGGCTGCGACAGCCAGCACATGAGCAACAGGGACATCAGGCGACAGAACCGGCCCGGCCAAACAGCTTTAACAGTCTGATTCATTTCCTGTACCTCGACGGACAAGTAACGGCCGGCACACAAGCAGGACTTAGCTGCCAGGCAATGATGCCGGTGCACAGGCCATGTCCTTGATTACGCGCGTATGCGTTTCACCTGCCTGTTGCCAGTTGTAATGCAAATCAAAGTGCGTGCCGGGCGGCAGCTTTACCGTGGTAAAGCCCTGCCCCCAGTCGCCAACCGCGTAGGTCTGCGCTTCGTAGAGCAATGTCCAGCGAAACGCAATGCCCTGTTCACGCCATGCTTCCACCCACACGGACTTGGGCCTGGCGCGATGCTCGACCCCGTCCTGCGTAATATAGCGCCAGGTACGCATATCGTAAGACACCGGCACCTCAGCCTGGTTGCGCACAATAGTACCGAATACGCAGTACCCGCTAATCGCCTCGACCACGTCTGCCGGCAGGTTCTTGGCCATAAAGACCGCGCGCACGAAGTCCGGCAGCAGCGGCACCAGTTCGAGACTGAATGCCTGGTCGCGGGTTTTCCAGGTTTTGAGCCCGGTATCGGGATTGGTGGTTACATCGACGTTATTGACGTCACTGCGACTACAGGCGGTTAGCAGCATGGCAGTTAGCAGGAAGGCAAGTGAACAACGCATGCATCGATTGTCGTCCAATCGTATTACGCCTGCAAGCCACCGCATGAAACGCAAAACGCTGTCAGACAAGACGGTGCCGGCAAAGGCCGGGACTGGAGACTGCAGCAACTAACGTCATTGACCTGTATGCCTGTATGAAGGAGGCAGACCCATGCAGCAAGCGGCCGTCCCTGGCCACACATAAACATAGATCGACGTTGAAAGTGGCTGGTACAGAGGGAGAAAAAAAGCTTCTCCCCTCCAGGGGAGATTGGGGATCCGGAGGGGAGAAGACGAGCAATCAGTAAGTGGCGACCTGCGGCGGGCTACGCTTCCAGGAGCCATCCGGCTGCAAACAGGCGGTACCGTAGGCATCGACCTCGCGACCACCAACAACGACCGTCGTCTGGTATTCACGTTCCTGCAAACAGGTGCCATGGCCGGATGTATTGACTGTCGAGGTATTGCCACGATAAACAGTGTCGTCGTAATACGCGTCGTAATCATTGGCACCTTTGTGGCTACCCTCGTTCAGCGCATAGCCGAGTATTCCACCTACCACCAGGCCGATCAGCAGCTTTTCATCATCGTCGTCGTCACGGTAGTAACCGGCACCGTAACCGCCATGGCCGTAGTGTCGCTTGTCGTGCTTGTAATGATGCTTACGGTCACGCTTGTAGTGCTTGCTGGCGTACGTGCCATGATCCCGATGTTTCGACCGGTAGGCCGGCACATCACGATGACCGCTATGGCGCCGGTCCTCGCGCTTGCTGAACTTGTGGTGATCACGTTCACGGTGACCGTTATAGGCGTCCCGTTTTGCATGGCGCCTGTCCTGCCGGAATTCACGTGTACGTTGCCGTGATTTGTGACCATCATGCTGGCTCTGTGCCTGGCGGTGGCCACGATCGTCGCGATCCGCCAGTGCTGTCCCCGGCAGCGCCAGGGTAAAGCCTGCAATGGCTACGATCAGTGCACTGGTAATGGTTTTCGCGTTCATAAGGGACTCCTTTTGCTGAAATTTTTGTGCCTCGATGAGTGTTAACGGGGCACCACGAAAAAGGGTGACAGGGTATATCGATTATTTTCAGCAGGCGATCCGCCGCCGGACAGAACCGGCCTGCTGTGATAACCGCCGGTTAGCGGATGCTTGCGGTGGTGCCGGGCGGCTGTCCGGCCGGATATGAAGCCGTCGCATGCCCCTGGCCGCACAGCTTTCCGGCAAGTGCCGAGAGGCCGTCGCCGGTGGCAACCGGCACGCGCCAGCTACTCAGGCAACCTGTACAGGAATGGCGTTGCGGGTGTCCTTGATACGGTTTTCGCTGTCGAGATAAACCAGTGTTGGCTTGTAAATTGCCGCTTCCTGCTGTGACAGGGTGGCGTAGGTGCAGATGATTATGCGGTCACCGGGACTGGCCTTGTGCGCAGCCGCACCGTTCACGGAGATTACCCCGCTGTTATCCTCGGCGCGGATGGCATAGGTGGTAAAGCGCTCACCGTTCGCCAGGTTATAGATCTGGATCTGTTCATATTCATGGATATTCGCAGCCGCCAGCAATGCCCCGTCAATCGCGCAGGAACCCTCGTACTCGAGTTCCGAATGCGTGACATTGGCGTGGTGAAGCTTGGATTTGAGCAAAGTAATCTGCATGAGCCGTGACGGTTTCCTTAAGCTGTTGCGGACGCAGCGAATTATGCTGTCTTAACTGTTCGACTGCAAGGATCCGGGATAGTTTTTGTGTTAAAAACCATTGCTAAGATATTGATATCGCAATGTTGTCTATAAGTCTGGCCGCGCCCAGCTGTGCCGCGGCAAGGACCCGCAAGGACCGCTCACCGGGTGCCGGCATGGCCAGGTCGGCGGCACACCGAATACTGACATAGTCCGGCACAAACCCGGCTACCGCCAGCTGCTCACAGGCGGCAGCCTCCACACCGGCGTAGTCCCGCTCACCGTGTTCGACGATGGCCTTCACATCCAGCAATGTTTTATACAGCTGCGCCGCCACTACCCGCTCGTCTTCATCCAGGTAACTGTTGCGCGAACTCATGGCCAGGCCGTCTGCTGCGCGCATGGTCGGCACCGCGTCAATGCGAATCGGCATGCACAGGTCAGCGACCATCTGCCGGATCAGCAGCAGTTGCTGGTAATCCTTCTCGCCGAACACGGCTATGTCGGGCTGCACCAGGCCGAACAGCTTGGCAACAACCGTACTGACCCCGTCGAAATGGGTCGGCCGATGCGCACCCTCCAGGATCGCATTGAGACCGGGCACAATGACCCTGGCGGTTGCCGCAGCCCCACCCGGATAGAGGTCGTCGATTCCGGGCAGAAACAGCAGGTCCGTTTTCAGTTCACGGAGTAATTCGGCATCTGCGTCCAGCGTCGAGGGATAGCCGTCAAAATCCTCGCCCGCGCCAAACTGTAACGGGTTGACGAAGACACTGACGACCACGCGCTGCGCAGCGCCCCGGGCATGGCGCACCAGCCGGGCATGCCCGTCATGCAGGTTGCCCATGGTCGGCACAAAGGCCACCCGTTCGCCGTGACAACGCAGCAGGTGCAATTGCTGGCGCAGCGAATCGCTGTTGTGGACGACGTCCATCGCCGTCAGTAGCTGTGTTCCGCTGCCGGGTACCGGCCATCCCTGACCGCATCGACATACGCCATAATTGCAGCCGGAATACTGCCACCCTCACTCATGAAGTCCTTGACGAAGCGCGGCAGTTTGCCCTGTGTGATACCCAGCATGTCGTACAGCACCAGTACCTGGCCGTCGCAGTCCGGGCCGGCACCAATACCGATCGTCGGTATCTCGAGGTCAGCGGTGATTTCCGCGCCGAGCGCGGCAGGTATGCATTCCATGACGACCAGACCGGCACCGGCGGCCTGCAGGGCCCGCGCATCCGCCAGTATTTCGCGCGCGGCCTCGGCACCGTGCCCCTGTACCTTGTAGCCACCGAGCGCTTCGATGGA